>JBCCWF010000016.1:0-29235 GCA_039194035.1 Cyanobacteria bacterium P01_E01_bin.6
CGGCTTGAATCGTAGGGGGTATGCCAACAAATGGAAGCATGGTTGTCCGGCTATATGACTCTGCTGTGAGAATCATCCCGCATTTCAATCGTCTGTGACTATCCCGTTTACCCGATTCCCCGAACTTTGCCAAGTCGTGAAAAAAGGCGATTTTTCGTAGAGTCTAGACAACGATTAGCTCACAAGACACATCGTGAATCAAGCGTCAACGATAACGTTTCAGATGTTTCTTTGGGGTTAAAACCGTGACGACACAGCCCCCAGCCCCCTTTAGCTCAGACCGCCTACGCAGACTGTTCCGAACCAAGTAACTGGACGTAATAAAACCAAAACCCCAAATCTTGTGTCGCCCGCTGCACGGGCGACACAAGATTTTGAAGGTTACATTTAATTATGGCTAGCTACTTAACAAGGGTTGAAACATGCTTAGACAGGGTTTTGTTCATGTTAAAAAGCAGCGAGTCCCTACCCTTATTATCCCTTATATGAACGTCCCAAAGCTACTCCAAGGCAGACACACGTTTCCACCAAAATCATACAGCGCATACCTGAAAGTGGGAGCGGATCACGCCGGCCTCAGCATTCAATTGAGAACGCTATGCATAGCTTGAAAATCAATTGAAAACTTCCGAACACATGATTCTTCATCAGCTTTTCTCCTCAAGAACACATTCACTCAGTAACTCGGCGTTATTAAACTGAACACCCAAAAAACTGGGCAGCGACCCAGAAGGAGGCTGCCCAGTTTTAAATTGAGTTTATTGATGCCTATCTACTGAATCATCCAATTCAAAGAACAATAGATATGCGACTTAATGCCTCAAAAAAGAACTCATTATGTGAGCGAAGGTCACCTATCCACACGGCGATCCAGAAAGCAAGATCTCTGCAGAAATTGAGGAATTGAGATACAAAAAGAATCCATTATTCTAAACTTCTGTAAATCCAGAATCCTTTCCCTGAAAGAATTTCATCTGCAACCATAATTCCTCACAGCTTGATTTTAGGAAAAGTAATAGATAGTCTCCAAAACTAAAAATAAGTAGCGAACCATAATTAAGCGACCCCTTTCAAATCTGGCGTCGCCCGTTTAGCAGGCGGCACCAGATTTGGGGTTTTGCTTTTAATGACGCCCAGGGACTTCCTTGTATTGTGAACCTTTCAGGTGCATTTTTAGCAACATCATAAAATGTTGAATTCATTGTAATTTGAGTTAAAAACAACCTCAACATAAAATTGAGATAGCGAATAAAAACGAATAATTCAGCGGCGAGTTTTCATCGATAAAAAATATCTATGAGACAAACAAAAAACCTTATCCATAGAAAAGGTATTCAGAGAATATCTGTATCTCTATTTACAGATGATTTCATCACTCTGATTATTCAATAAGGCAAATTGATAGGGGTTTATTATCATCATGAAGTCGCACTACAATTGGGTAAAAAGGCTTACTTCTTCCTGCTCCTTCGTGCTTGCTACGGCTCTAATTGCATCCTGTTCTAGTCCTGAAAGCGGTACATCTACAACTGAGGGTGCTAGCACATCTTCTGGTAGTGGAGAGGTCATCCGAATTTCTATCGGGACTCAAGATCAGGTCATTAATACAGCTGTTGGTGGGGCGACTGTTCGAGAGTTGGGGCTTTTAGAAAAGCATCTTCCGACAACTGGAAAATATGAAGGGGTGGAATATGAAATTGAGTGGTCAAGTTACACATCAGGGCCACCTATTACCAATAAAATGCTTGCGGATCAAATTGATATTGGCTTAATGGGAGATTTCCCTGCCGTCATTAATTTGATTAAGTTCCAAGAAGAAATCGAAGGTGTTGAATCTACATTTATTGGAACACTTGCCTACAGTCCCAATGGCGCAGGAAATGCCGTTGTTGTTCCAAAAGATAGCGATGTGACATCGTTGGCCGATCTAAGAGGAGGGTCTGTGTCAGTCCCCTTTGGATCTGCTGCCCATGGCATGGTGCTAAAAGCACTCAGTGACGCTGGAATTGATCCAGAAACAGATGTAAATCTCATTAGCCAAGCACCTGAAGTCGGAGGAACCAGTCTACGAACAGGACAAATTGACGCCCATGCTGATTTTGTTCCCTTTGGTGAATTGTTTCCCTATCGAGGGTTTGCAAAGAAGATTTTTGATGGTGCTCAAACCGGAGTTCCCACTCTTCATGGAATTACTGTTCGCTCCGATTTTGCTGAAGAGTATCCTGAAATTGTCGAAGCCTATCTTCAGGCAGTGCTGGAAGCAAATCAAATGTTCAGGGAGAATCCCGAGGAAATCTCTGCTCAGATTGAGGAATGGTCTGGCATTGAAAAAGAAGTGGTTTATATGTTTCTTGGCCCTTCTGGATTACAACCGATTAACCCCAGTATTGGTGAGGTTCAGCTAGAAGCTCTCAAAAATAGTATTGCCACCTTGATTAGCCTAGGCAAAATCGAGTCGCCTGTGGATCCTGAAGATGTTACCGCGTGGGTTGATGAAAGTTTCTTGAAACAAGCCATGGAAAATATGGGCTTGGACTACGATGAAGTGATTGCAGAGGGTGAGAGTTATGTCATTACAGGCAATGACGCATTGACGGATGAGCCGATTGAAAATCCGAAAATGGCAGCTCAACTTTGGATTCAAGAAGACCCGACTGTGACGAATTTTGCCTCCATTCCCAACATGGTCAAAAAGCTCAATGAGCTACAAGCCGACGGGAAGGCTGCTGATGTCATCTTTGTTCACGATCGCAATAAAGGATGGAAACTTTTTGCCGAGAACTCTTATTACGTTACCAATGGCGATGAAGTATCGGCCTTCTTGCTAGAAGCAGATGCTGAAGCATTTGCAGCTGAATCTGGGGGACAGGTGGCTACCTTTAAGAGCTTGCTCCAAACCTATGCGAATGGGCCTCAACCGATACGCATTAGTCGATTGATGATTGAAAATGTGCGTCAAGTTCTTCAAGCTGCATTACCTTCTTTCTCCGGGTAATATCAGTAGCGCATTTTCTCTCTCATCTAAACCAAAACCAGGTTGGGAACTGTGGTTTTCCTACAGGGAAAGCTATAGTTCCCAATATGGACGAGGTTTATAACTCCTCACGTTCGGTAGTAGATGCTAGCGTTGAACACGCGACAGGGGTGATACCGCATCTGCTATCGAACATTTCTCTCGAATTGAAACTCATGCTATATCGTAGGCGGCTATGGCAAGTATCGTTCCTCAAAACCGTGTTCGTGCGAGTCACTCAAAAATTGGCACATCAGTATTCCAATTCATGCACGCTATCTTTTTCTCCGGTCGCTCTGCCAGACGTGTCTTGGCACTAGTTCTATTTTTTGGAATTTGGCAGGTGTTATGCGTTATTGGATTCAAGTTTTTTATTAACTTTCAGTTAGTTCCTTCTCCATGGGAAGTGTTTTTAGCCACGGTTGATTTCTTCCTCAGTGATTTCGGTGTACATATTCGATCGAGTCTTGTTCGAGTTTTGGTCGGATTCGTTGTGGCCTCAATTTTAGGGGTCACGTTAGGGATATTTATCGGCTGGTTTCAAATTGTTGAAGATCTGTTGATGCCGCCGTTAGAACTTTTGAGGCCTATTCCTGCCGTAGCATGGATTCCACTTGCTATTTTGATATTTCCTACGGCTGAAACAGGCATGATTTACATTACGTTTATTGGTGCTTTCTTCCCTGTTTTAATTAGTACCATTCGAGCCGTTGAAAACATTTTGCATGACATTGTTTTGATTCGAGTAGGACAATGTTTAGGGGCCAATCAATGGCATGTTTTCAAAGACATTGTGATTCCAGGATCACTACCGGGAATTGCCAATGGATTAACGATTGGGATGGGCAATGCATGGTTCTGTTTGGTAACCGCCGAAATTCTTGCAGGCCGCTACGGCGTTGGCTATATCACATGGGAATCCTACGTCACCTCCAACTATCCACCGATTGTCATGGGCATGTTGTTAATTGGTTTGATGGGAGCCTTGAGTTCGTGGGCAGTTGGACAAGCGACAAGCTTCTTAATGCCATGGCGAATCATCAAAAAACAAGATGCTTAAGCTGAATGACGTTCATTGCTAACCTATGGAAAATTTCCATCTTTCGGTTCTTATTCGCGGTTCATTTTTTAGGAGTGTTTCCTCGTGACTAGAGAAACATTATCTTTGGCTACACCGACCGCGACTGATTCTCCTAGCAAAGGCTCAGTCAATGTTGAAGGCATATCGATGGTCTTTAGCAGTCGGGGACATACGGTTCAAGTATTAGATTCTGTCAACTTACAAGTAAAGCCAGGCGAATTAGTGTGTTTGCTGGGGCCATCAGGTTGTGGTAAATCGACCCTGCTCAATATCATTGCAGGCTTTATCAAGCCAACGGCCGGTTATGTCATGGTCGACCAAAAAGAAGTCAAAAAACCAGGGGCTGAACGAGGATTTGTTTTTCAACAATATTCACTGTTGCCTTGGAAAACAACGTTCCAAAACGTTGAATTTGGACTCAAGATCAAAGGCATTCCTAAGGCTGAAAGAAAAGATATGGTGGGGGAGTATTTGAATCTCGTAGGACTAGCTAAGTATCGCAATGCATACCCCCATCAGCTTTCTGGTGGCATGCAACAGAGAGCCAGTATTGTACGAGCATTGGTCAATTCACCATCAGTGCTGTTGATGGATGAACCGTTTGCAGCTCTGGATGCTCAGACGCGACACATGATGCAGGAATTACTCCTAAATATTTGGAGCACTCTCAAAACAACCGTTATTTTTGTCACCCACGATATTGAAGAAGCAGTATTTTTGGGCGATCGCATTTTTGTCATGGGGGTACAGCCAGGGCACATCAAAGCTGAGTTGGATATTCCACTGACAAGACCTCGACATGTTGATGACATGTTAACGCCAGATTTTACGAATCTCAATCGGCAGGTATTCAATTTAATTCGGGAAGAAACATTGAAAAGCATGGAACCGACTAGGCCATAAGTAATTTAAAAATCGAGTTCTATGTTTCCCCCTGCCCTTATCTCGTGCAGTCGTTTTTCATGAAATGGTTGAAGATGGCAGATAGAAGATAGCAACAGGCTTATCATGCTGAATCACTACATCCAAATTATCAATTCGAATATATATATTTCAGGTCAGCTTTTACCCGAACAAATTCAGATTATTTCAAATACGGAGCTAGCTTCTTTTCTTTGTTTAAGATGCACCTATGAATCAGGATTTAGCAGTCATGAGAGGCTTCAAGTCGAATCGCTTGGCATACGGTACAGTCACATTCCACTTTCACCTCACACATTAAATAGTGAGTTAATTACTCGAACCCTACAAATGCTAGACATTCTTCCCAAGCCAGTATTAATCAGTTGTCGCACTGCGTTTCGTGCGGGGTTCATTGCACTTTTATATCTATCCACTCGACATCAATTATCCAAAAGAGAAATCCATATACTCCAGAAAAACTTCGGCTTCGACTTCAATACAAGACCACCCTTTCAGAAATGGTTTGATCATTATCTCAATGAAGAGAATACGGCTATATCGGCTTGTATTTCAAGTCTGGATTCTGGGGCGCGGAGCATCTCAGAATCCTACTAATTTTTTCCTAAAGTAGGAACCTCAACTGCTTATTACTCTTAAATCATTTAACAGGTCTTGGGATGTATCGAAAAAGTTGAGGTGAATTAGTACTTAATTGGAACGTTCACAATGGCTGCAAGTGTTGAAACTATTTTAGGCGTACATTGGCACAAAACCTATTACCGTCTTCGATTTTTATTGTTGTTTAGCCAATCATAATTGGAGAGCTAAGTACTTGGACGTAATTAAAACCAAAACCCCAAATCCTGTGCCGCCCACTGAGCGGGCGGCACAGGATTTGGAAGGGTACGTTTAATTATGGCTAGCTACTTATGAGGTTCGATTCTAATTTATTAGAAAGTTGATAAGTAGAAATCTCTAATTATTTGTAGGATGCGTCGAGCCTCATGGCATGGCTTCGCTAGAGCGATAGCGTCAACATCAACGTCTTACGGGATGGTACATTACGACTCCGCCTAAGAGCACCCTACAGCACCGTTTATTTATATCCACCTACTTAACCTAAGCCGGGAAGAATCCCGCCTTAAAATGCAAGCCCATTAGAACAGCTAACTCTTCAAATATCGTCGGCCTATTTGCAAGTTCTCATGTACTTTCTAAAAATGCGGTCAACAGACTTCTATTCCGAGAGATATAAACCAATATTTGGGCTGCTTTTAGTCTCATCTATCACATTGATCTCTTATCTTTTATTCTACTTACTAGATACTAGATTAAGTTTTAATCTAGTAAGTGTGATTTCTATCGCTATTTTTATTAGCGTTATTACGACAAATATTTGGAATATACCTGAGACTTTCCATCCAGGAATCAAATTTTCACTGAATCAAGTCCTCAGTTTAGCGATTATCTTACTAGGACTAAGGCTTCACTGGTCTGAAATAGCCCTCGTGGGGTCTACTGGGCTTGTTATCATCATCTTATCGTTGGTGTTTACGTTTATAACTACATATTGGTTGGGCAGGCGTTTGGGGTTAAATCTGAAGTTAGTTCAATTGATTGCTTGTGGAACATCGATTTGTGGAACGTCTGCCATCATCGCTGTCAATGGCGTGGTTCATGCATCAGAAGACGATGTTGCATGTTCCGTTGTGACCGTAACAGCATTGGGTACGATTGCAATGTTTCTTTATCCTCTATTATCAGGGACTTTGCAGTTAACCCCAGAGGAATTTGGATTATGGTGTGGGTCATCTATTCATCAAACGTCTCAAGTTGTTGCGGCTAGCTTTCAACAGGGTCTGATCAGTGGTGAAATCGCAACTATCTCTAAGCTCTCTAGAGTGATGTTTCTTGCACCCATTGTTTTTTTAGTAGGCTTGCTGAGTCCTATAAATCGTAATCATGCCGTATCGAATCAAACAAAATTTAAATTACCAATTCCACTCTTTATCATTATTTTCTTAGGTGTTATCTGTTTAAATAGCTTTGATATTATCCCTCAAAATATTAAAGAAAATCTTATTGTATTTGACAAATTCTTGATTGCTGTCGCGATGGTTGCTGTTGGACTAGAAACAAAACTTTCCAAGCTTAAACAAGCTGGACTAAAACCTCTGCTTTTGGGTGCATCATCTTGGTTTTGTTTATCTGTGACAAGCTTGTGTTTGATCAAAATTTTTATCTGAATCTTCCCTAGATCTCGTCTAGATTGAGAACCATAGGTTTCCAATATTTCTTGTCTGATCAGATAGTTCAAGGGATTTAAATAGAGCTTAGTGCAGTTTCTAAGAATTCCGATTGAATCCATGAGGTTGTGTTAATTTCTCCCAATTTTTGATTGCCAGGAATGGTTTTAAGTTGATGAATATGTTCCGTAATCCAGTCTGATCGAATCGTTGTCTCTGGGAAAAATAATCCTGTTGTATCGAGGTTAGAGTATTCAAGTGTTTTGGCAATGATTTCAGGGTCTAACCGCGTCCAATTACTGACAAGAGATAGGGCATTTGGCGTCGTGATATACCAATGCTGGGCCGCAATCAGAGCCTTAAGGTAAGCAACCACAATATTAGGGTGGTTGTCCGCGAGCGTTGCCTCAACAACAATACCGTGGAATGTTGGTAACATCGTGACGTCTTGGTCGTCGATGAGCCGACGAAATTGTCCGTGAGAGCTGGCAATTTCATGCAATGGTGCAAAGTAAGCATAGCCATCAGCCTGATTATTCCGAGGCGTCAGTTGATGAATGTTCAGTTTGTCAATAGAAGCAAGAGTCACCTCTTGCAATAGATTTTCTTTCGCTAGAGTCCGCATCATCATTCCATGAGCAGCAGAGGCAAAGGGAACTGCAATAATCCGATTGCGTAAGTCGTCTAAACTGCTCAGTTTGGAATGACTAGGTACGATAATCGTATTGCCTGAGCCATCAGGGTTACTCGCAACAAAACTAACTAATCGTGTGTTGGCTACGGGTGATGAAGCATCAGAGTGGGACGTGCCACTGAGCAATAATGGGTAGTCACCTAAAATACCAATATCTAACTGCTGAGATTGTAAGCCTTTAACAATAGGAGCACCTGAGGTGAAATCAATCCATTTAATACGATATTTTGTGTTTCTATATTGACCATTTCGAGGCAGAAAATGCTCTAGCAAGTTCAACTTCTCAATAATTAATCCTGCTGTTACCGTTTGAATTGTTTTATTTTGAATTCCAATTTTTATTGTCAGAATTTCAGAGTCAGTGCTATTTGACTTACGCGTCGACAGAGTAGGAGAACGGAAATAAACCCCTCTCGATTCTTTGGTTGAAGAGGTTGCTTTAGCAATTACTGTTTCCGGTACGGCTTTCTCTGAAACGATGGATGGCGATCGCGCACTCACTTTATCACGGCTTGAAGGAACATGGATTTTGAGCTTCTGTTGACTGTACTGCTTAAGCAAATGAATAAATTGTTGTAATGGCTCAGTTGCACCATATTTAGATGAGCGTTTCTGGTGATTTTCATCCATCACCCTCGAAATCTTTTTAGAGATTAATAGGAATAATCTAGACTCTAAGGAAAACTCTTGCAGTGGAATAGAGACTAATGCTTTCGCCTGTCGTTCCGATTGAAACTGAAAACTAGAAGTGAACCCCAAATAATGGCCTTGGCGCAAAAAAGCACACATTAAGCTCTGAGTTTGAACAATTTCATGATGAGTAAAATCTGAAAGTTTCATTCCCAACTCAGACAGTCTCGACTCTAATACTAATCGTTCAGGTGTTCCTGTCGGCGGAAATGCCCAAACCTCTGAGGTGAGATCTTTCAGACTCAACCACTGACAGTTCGCCAACCGATGATCCGTGGCAACCATAAGACAATAGTGAAACCGATCAATGGGTTGCGACTCTATTTCGTCAAACTCATGTAAGCTTGTCTCGGAAATACCGATGTCTACCTCACCATCCATGATCGATTGATGTAGAGACTTTACCGATGCAAAGGATAGACAGCTTAACTCGACTTTAGGATATTTTTGACGGCTTTGAAAGAGAACATTAGGTATCCAATCATCGGAAACACTTGCCGTGCAGCCAATTGTTAAGCGGCTGTGTTTGCCCTCTTTTATTTCATTGACTTCTTTAACTAGACGGCTTTCTAGGGCAATCAATTCAGGGCCTGAATTGAATAAATAGTCTCCCACTCTGGTGAGCTTTATCTTGCGCCCTAATCGATGAAATAACTCAACACCTAGGCTCTCTTCTAAAGATTTTATTTTTGCGCTCACAGCCGGTTGAGTGAGATTGAGCGTATCTGCAGCTTCTGTGAAACTAAGATGGCGTGCAACCTCAAGAAACACTTTTAGCTGATAAATTTCCATGGCGTATTTTTGGATTTAAAAAGGATTTAAAAATTTCAATCATAACTCTTCTATCTTTTCATCATTTGGAGCATCAATGACAATTGGAATATTTCCATTTTCTTCTCAAGACTAAATTTATAGTCAAGAGTTTAACGTGAAAATTTCTATGCATTTTTTATTTTTATGAGTGTATTAAAAAAGTGAATCGACAAACAGTATGTTTCGATACAAAGAGCAGTGAGGTAATCCTTAATTCTTTTAAGATGGAAATACCAGATGAGTTAAAGATAGATGCTCCCAATCTTCCAATGGTTGGCTAATTGGGGGTCGTGTTTAGTGCTTCTAATAGTAATGAGGACATTGGTGTGAAAACTCAATATCTGCAAACAGATTTTTTGGTCATTGGTGGTGGAACGGCTGGCACCATGGCGGGTATTAAGGCGAAGCAAGCAAATCCGAATGCCGATGTTTTAATTTTAGAAAAAGCCAATATTCGCCGCAGTGGGGCGATCGCCATGGGCATGGATGGCGTCAATACTGCTGTCATTCCAGGCAACTCGACCCCCGAGCAATATGTGCGAGAAATTACCATCGCGAATGACGGTATTTTAGACCAGAAGGCCGTGTATCAAACGGGTCGATGGGGGTTTGAGGTCATTCAAGAATTGGAAAGCTGGGGTGTTAAATTCCAGAAAGATCATGAAGGGAATTATGACCTGAAGCAGGTTCATCGGGTGGGTAAGTACGTATTGCCCATGCCGGAAGGAAAAGACCTCAAGAAAATTTTGACTCGTCAGGTTAAACGCCATAAGGTGCGGGTCACAAACCGCGTCATGGCAACTCGCGTCATGGTTAAAGAGGGTCGCGTCATTGGTGCCGTGGGCTTCGATGTCCGCGCGGGAGACTTTGTCGTGATCCAGGCCAAGGCCGTCGTCCTTTGTACAGGGGCTTGTGGTCGATTAGGCTTGCCCGCATCGGGATATCTCTATGGAACCTATGAGAACCCCACCAATGCCGGAGATGGCTATTCTATGGCCTACCATGCAGGAGCTGAGCTCTCCAATATTGAGTGTTTCCAAATTAACCCGCTCATTAAAGACTATAACGGGCCTGCTTGTGCCTATGTGGCCAGTCCCTTTGGAGCTTATACCGCCAATGCCGAGGGCAATCGCTTCATTAGCTGTGACTATTGGAGTGGGCAGATGATGCTCGAAACGTGGAAAGAGTTGAATTCAGGAAAGGGGCCGGTGCATCTGAAGATGTATCACCTGGATGATGACACCATTTCTGAAATTGAACGGGTACTTTGGTCGAATGAACGACCCAGCCGGGGGCGTTTCCATGAAGGGCGAGGAGAAAACTATCGCACCCATGGCGTGGAAATGAACATTTCAGAAATCGGACTGTGCAGTGGTCATAGTGCGTCTGGCGTGTGGGTGAATGATAAGGCTGAAACCACCGTGTCCGGCCTTTATGCCGCTGGAGATATGGCTGGTGTCCCCCATAATTACATGATTGGAGCGTTTGTCTCGGGACGATTGTCGGGCATTAACGCGATGGACTATGTGCAGGGCTTGGAGCATGTGGAGCCAGACCAAGAATTCCTGGACACTGAAAAAGCTCGAATCTACGCGCCTCTGGATCGGCCAGACGGTGTGCCCCATACCCAAGTCGAATATAAGCTTCGCCGCTATGTGAACGACTATCTCCAGCCACCCAAGTCTCCCACGAAGATGGACATCGGCTTGGCCGCCTTTGAGCGCTATCACGAAAGCTTAGACATGATGGGGGCGCGAGATCCCCATGAATTGATGCGGTGTATGGAGGTTCATTTTATTCGGGACTGTGCCGAAATGGCTGCACGAGCCTCGCTATACCGGAAAGAAAGTCGCTGGGGACTATACCACTATCGGCTTGACTATCCTGAGAAAAACGATGAAGAATGGTTCTGCCACGCTAACTTGAAGAAAAATGAGGCCGGGGAGATGGAGATGTTCAAGCGTCCTGTCGCGCCCTACATTGTAGATGTGAACTTACAAGAAGAGGTATACGACGTCGCCGCACGATGAGCAGTCGCCTGTCTGGTTTTAGAGTTTGGGGTTTAGAGTTTAAGGTTTGGAGTTTAGATTGAGGAGGCTCATTTTATGGCGTTAGCAACTCAGCGTGTTGATGTCCCTGTGATTGTGGACGAATCGAAGTGTTTGGAAAAATGTACGGCCTGTATTGAAGTGTGTCCCTTGGATGTGCTGGTGAAAAACCCAGAAACGGGTAAAGCCTACATGAAATATGACGAGTGTTGGTTTTGCTTACCCTGCGAGAAGGAATGTCCCACCAACGCGATTACGGTTCAAATTCCATTTCTGTTGCGTTAGGGGAAATCAGCATGACCTATACCGATCTTGATCCAGAGGTAGTCCAGTGGGTGGAACTGTTGCGATCGCCCGACCTCAACGATCGTTTAGTGGCGGCCAAGTCACTCCAGCACTTAGGCGACGAAGATGCGATTGAGGGATTAATTGAAGCCCTTGATGATGACAGCCCAATGGTGCAAGAAATTGCAGTAATGGCTCTCTGGGAAATGGCGAATCCTGTCGCGATTCCAGCCTTACTAACCTGTTTAGGATCATCCCGTGAGGAGGCTGTCCGCACGGAAGCCCTATCAGCACTGAAGGAGCTAGTATCTCCCGACGATCTGCTGACATTGTTAGATGCGATTCAGATTGATGATTTACAGGTTCAGCTGAATGTCCTGATTTTGCTCCGCAAGATCCATGATGCTCAGGCACTGCCCTATATTTTGCCGTTCTTTGAATCAGACAATCCGGCCCTGAGAGAAGCCTCGATTGTGACCCTCCGCTATCTCAACCAAGTGGTGCGGTGTGAACCGGCGCTCGCGTTGGCGAAAGACAGTCATGAGGAAGTCCGTCGCTCAGCCATTCTGACCTTGGGACATTTGGCCGATGAGGCTGTGATCCCGATGTTGTGTGAGGCGATCGCCACGGACTCTGACTGGCAAGTGCGACGGAATGCCGCCCAAGCGCTCGACTTACACGCCGCAGAATCCACGATTTCAGCACTGACTAACGCGATGGAGGATGAGCACTGGCAAGTGCGCAAGTTCACCGCTCGCGCCCTTCAAAAAGTATGCAATACAGACGCTATTCCCACGCTCATCAAAGCTCTGTCCGATGAGTATTCGGATGTGCGGCGAGATGCGGCGATCGCCCTTGGAAACTTGGGTGACCCAGCGGTACTGCCTGCGCTGCACCAGACCTTAGATGATCCAGATCGGGATGTGCAGATCTTTTCCCAACGGGCAATCCAAAAGATTCAGGATCATCAAGATCAGATGACAGAAACATCCAATGCGTAACGCAACTCATAAGTGCCTGAACGTCATTAAACCCAAAACCAACAATCCTATGCTGCCTGCTGGACAGGCGACACAGGACTTGGAAGGGAATGTAATGATGGCCAGCGACTTACTATCACATGATGGCAGGTAGGGGCGCACGGCTGTGCGCCCCTACAGAAGGATCGCACGGCTGTGCGCCCCTACAGAAGGATCGCCTAATAGTGGGAGGTTATTTAACTGCAGATCCCTTAACGATAGCGTCAACATCAATGTCTTACGGGATGGTGCGTTACGGCTCCGCCTAACAGCACCCTACAGCAGCTTATTAAGCAAGTCCGATTTATGTCTACCGACTTATCACATGAGGCTGGCAAGTTTTCTTTGAGAGGAAACCCGCCAGTCTCGATTACACAAGAGGGATCGAATGCCTAACCACGACTCACCCTTTGTTCGCAATACCTATCCTGTTCCAGACAGCATCCCGGCTAATCCAGTCATGGAAGTTCGGAAGCATGATGCAACCCATTGCCTAAAGCAGGTCATCGAGCCCACCCTGAAGACGAACATTGTTGATCTGGGGATGGTTCGCAATCTTCGGGTTGTTGACAACTATGTGTATTGTCGGCTGTATCTTGGCGCTCATCAACATGCTCTCAAAGAGCAAGCTGAACTTGCCTTAGGAGACTTGTCGTGGTGTAAGAAAGCCTATGTTGAACTCTGCACGATTCCAGGAGTTCGCCTCACGATTGCCGTATCCAGCGGCAAAGGTGGCGTGGGTAAGTCCACCACAGCCGTCAACTTGGCAGCAGCTCTAACGAAGACAGGAGCGAAGGTCGGGCTATTAGATGCCGATATTTATGGACCGAATGTGCCTCAAATGCTAGGGTTGTCCAACTCTGATGTCGACGTGATAGATACCGAAGCAGGACAGCGGTTTAAACCGTTGGACGCCTACGGTATCAAAGTGATGTCGGTGGGATTATTGGCAGAACCCGATCATCCTCTCGCATGGCGGGGGCCAGTCCTCCATAAAATCATTACCCAATTTATTCAGGATGTAGAGTGGGGCGAACTCGACTATCTCTTGATCGATTTGCCCCCCGGTACCGGAGATGCCCAGATCACCATCATTCAAGAAAGCCCCATTTGTGGAGTGGTCATGGTCACCACGCCACAGCAGGTTGCCGTGTCTGATGTTCGCCGAAGCATCCACATGTTCCGCCAGGTGGGAGTTCCGGTGCTGGGATTAGTGGAAAATATGAGTTACTTAGTCTGTGGCTGTTGTGGCGATCGCACCTCCATCTTTGGCAGTGGTGGGGGAGATCAAGTGGCCCAAGAATTATCTGTCCCGTTGTTGGGACAGGTGCCCATTGACCCTAAGATTTGCCAAGGGGGCGATATGGGCAAGCCGTTACCCTTAGTGGATGACGAAGCTGAGCTGTCGAAGGTGTTTGGGGCGATCGCCACAGGATTGAATCACACCTTTGGCCACACCGCTAGCCAGAATAACAGCTCCACTCCATCCATCCCCGAACAGCACGTCCTATAGCGGTATGCAACCGCGTCAAGTACAAAAAAACGGTGAGGTAGGGGGCGCCGCACCCTACCTCACCGGACTTAATCAACCTGCACAGCGCTATATGAATGAGCCGATATGAGTGAGCCAAATGGTATGGAGATATCGCTGACCCTATCCCATCTCGAACAGCACTATGGCTCAGGGGCGATCGCGCCCACTCATGTAGTGAAAGCGATCCTGGCTAGTTTAGAGAGTCGGGGGGATGATGGCATTTGGATTACCACCCTATCCCCTGATGCCCTTTTGGATCGTGCTGCTGAGTTGGAGAGTATGGATGAGCCGCAACGGCAACACCATCCATTGTGGGGAATTCCCTTTAGTGTCAAAGACTGCATTGATGTTGCGGGGCTGCCGACCTCTGCGGCCTGTCCAGGGTTTGCCTACACCGCTGTCCATACCAATCCAGTTGTTCAAAAGCTAATCGATGCCGGGGCCATTCTTATCGGTAAGACGAACTTAGATCAGTTTGCTACCGGATTGGTGGGCATTCGCACAGGCTATACAGTGCCCCATAATGCGTTTTCTAAAGACTATATTCCAGGGGGATCCAGCTCAGGCGCAGCCCTGTCTGTAGCCGTCGGTCTCGTATCCTTTGCCATTGGCACCGACACAGGTGGCTCAGGTCGAGTGCCTGCGGGGTTTAACAATATTGTGGGACTCAAACCAACTCGGGGGCTTCTCAGTACGCGCCACACGGTAGAAGCCTGCAAAACGCTGGACTGTCTGTCTATCTTTTCATTGACGGTTGAGGATGCGCACACCGTTTTAACCCTTGCGCAAGGCCCTGATCCGGAGAACCCCTTTTCTCGGGTTCCTGCGATTCCCCCTAATACTCTCCGCTCCTATCAACCCTCAGAATCTTTTCGATTTGGTGTGCCCCAACCGAATCAACGGGAGTTTTTTGAAAATACAGCCGTGGAAGCTCGATATGAGGAGGCGATCGCCACGCTCATCGCGTTCGGTGGAACCTGCATCGACATTGATTACCGTCCATTTTTGCAGGCCAATGAGTTGTTATTCAATGGAGCCTGGGTCGCTGAACGGTATGCATCAGTCGGTCGATTTATTGAGGCCAATCCAGAGGCAACGTTTCCCATTACCCGCGACATTATTACGAAGGCCAAACGCATAACGGCGGTAGAAGCCTTTGAAGGACTATATGCCGTAGAAGCATTAAAGCGAACAGTGCAGCCTCTCTGGGATGAGATTGATTGTTTGGTGGTGCCCACGACTGGCACGGCCTATCGGATTGATGAAATCGAAGCCGACCCCCTCAAATTGAATGCGAATTTAGGCTACTATACCAACTTTGTAAATTTGCTGGATTTGTGTGCGATCGCCCTTCCCAACGGATTCCAATCCAATGGCATTCCAACAGGAGTGACGTTTATTGCGCCTCCTTACAGCGAAGCCTATCTTACTGATTTGGGTTCCGCTTTCCACTATGCTGTACATCCTCCATTGGGGGCGACATCGTTCACGTTAGCGCCATCAACTGAATGATCATCACCTTTATGGCGGACGAATCATTCCTTTCAGTATCCGACAGAGGAAAAGTTGCGTAACTTACCTGACAGATCCCACCCATCTCTCATGATGATGGCAGGGGTAGTCTGGGAGTTTTACTCTCTATTGGGTATCTTTTTTATTTGCAGATCCCTAAGCATGGACAGAGCGATCGATCCAGCGAATGGGCTACTGATCGCTAGCTGCGGCGATTCTCAAGGTGTAACAGGAGGGCGTGTCATAGGCGATCGCATCAAATTTATTGTTTATCAATATTCTGCTCCGCAAACTGACGAATAACACCAAACTGATTCAGCATTATACAAAGCGCGTCATTCGGCTTTTTTTGTAACTTTTCTACATCATCTGCGACGCAATACACTCCACCAGGAGTCAAGAAAAAGAACTGTACTAGGCTTGGTTCCGGGAGGGCACGATCATCAGCAGGAAAAGCCTTCGGCTGTAACCTTTGGGCAAGCTGCACAATGTCTTCTGCCACTTGAGCAATCTTGGGATTTCCCTCTAACCCCATGCAGCCTCCACCGGGAGTCGGTCGAAAAGACGTTTCACCCGACAAAAAGGCGCTCATGGATATGGCCCATCGCTCAGAGGTCTGACTATCGATCATACCGATATCCATCAGCACTCCATACACTTGGTCAAGATTGCGTTCAGATGCATCGACCTGGCTCGGGGGTACGTTAAACATCGACTCACGCCATTGTCTATACTCCGGCGTGACAACCATCCGTGCAGGCACTTCACCCCGTTGAGATGTTGATTGAGCCCCCGGGGTTTGGGCTAGAGGACCTAAGAATCGGTTAATCGCTCGACAGGTCTGATCTGCAATTTCCCCATCCTGATCGTAGAGTAGCTGCTTTTTTTGGTCATCTTTGGTGACAAACTGAATCGTATAAGACCAGCGTGTCCCATAATTTCCATTGATCTTCTTATATCGACGTTTGAAGGTACCGACACTGGCATCTTGGAGGCTGCTCAGGGCAAACTGCCAATGCTTTTTCCCCAGCAGCGTCTTGCGATCGCACCTGATTTCATTGGCGGTTTTATCCAAAACTAAGGTTTCTGATTGTTGTTCGCTGTAGAGAATATTGCCACCATAGGCCGCCACCAAAAGCAGCACTAAAGCCGTGGGAATATGGACATCTCCACGAACGACCATTATCCCAAAGCCCAGGATAGCTATCCCCAGCATGATCAATGGCATTACCAAATCCTTCTGCCGATGAGATGTTTGGATCACAAGTTCTGAGTCGGTTTGGTTGGTAATTCGCATGGTAAGGATATCGTTAAGCTAAATCAGGCCAAGTGTACACCTTGCGGCTGGTGCCGAGTTATTTCAACTGGATTTGGCAACATTCTCGCTTCAAAACGACGGCTGCATGTTGTCCGCCGCTCCGTTTCACCGTTATTCAGCCACATCTATTGAACAACCTGTTTCATATAGGTTCCCCATACTTGGGCGGCTTGGGCACTACTCCCAGACGTAGCCGAATTATTATCATTCCCCAGCCAAACCCCAGTGGCCAGATTTTGGCGTGGGATGTATCCAACAAACCACATATCAACATTGTCGTTTGTTGTACCGGTTTTTCCCGCTTCTCCAATACCGACAAACGCATTGCGCCCTGTTCCACCTTGAATTACGCCTTGAAGCAACCCCGTCATACGACCCGCAAGTTGAGAAGAAATAACGGATTGATTTTGAAGGTTATCCGCCGCACTGTCATAAATCACTCGACAACTTTGCCGATTATTGGGTTCGGAACAATCACTACTGTCAAACACACGAGTAATCAAGTGAGGCGTATTTTTAATGCCCTCATTCGCTAGCACACTAAATGCACCCGTCAGTTCTAATAAATTTACCTCGCTTTCCCCCAGCACAAGACCAGGAGATGGATTGAGCGGCGATGTAATCCCTAGACGTTTAGCCATTTCAATCACTCGATTCAGACCAACATCTTGGGCAATGCGCAAAGCAACCACATTTTCTGAGCGCGCCATGCCACGATACATATCCATCGCCCCGCCACCAGACCGACAGCCATCAAACTGTTGACCATCCCAATTTAGAGCACTGCAAGAATAAGTTTTTCCAGGGGGAATGCCTTGCTCCAACGCAGCCGCATAGGCAAACACTTTGAATGTCGATCCAGGTTGTCGTTGTGCTTGGGTTGCCCGATTAAACTGACTCTGCTGATAGTCTTGTCCCCCCACAAGTGCAACGACAGCCCCTGTCTGAGTATCCAGGCTGACCACCGCACCTTGAGAAAACCCAAGAGACTGCCCCGTCGTGGCGATCGCCCCCGTCAGGGCTGCTTCTGCTTTGCTTTGGAGGCTAGGATTCAGATTCGTCTCAACAATAAAATTGCCTTCCCGCGCCAGATCTTGACCCAATAAGTCTTCCAACTCTTTGAACACCTGACTATAAAAATAAGGTGCCAGGGTTCCCCTCAGTTCTTGAATGGCCTCAGGATTAACCTCAATGCGCGATCGCCGCGCCTGCTGCGCTTCTTCTTGGCTGACCATGCCCAACATCACCATGCGAGTCAGCACTCGATTGCGCAATCCAATCGCCGTTTCATAGTCTTGAATCGGATTAAAGCTATTGGGTGCGGGCAACATGCCGACCAGGGTCGCCGCTTCGGATAGATTGATGTCGCGAGCAGACTTCCCAAAATAAAATTGAGCGGCATCTTCAAAGCCGTAATGATCGTTGCCCAGAAATACCCGATTGAGATACATCAACAGCAAGTAATCTTTGCTGTAGAAAGTCTCCAGTTTCAGGGCAACAATCGCTTCTCGAATTTTGCGAGACGCTGAATCTTCTGTGCCGACGTACTCTCGAAAAAGGCTGCGGGCAAGCTGTTGGCTAACGGTGCTGCCACCCTCGCGAATGCCGCCGCCTCGGATATTCGTGATGAGTGCCCGCAAAATGCCGAGGGGATCGATACCGAAATGCCAGTAGTAACGAGAATCTTCTGATGCGACCACAGCCTTCGGCAAAAAGGATGAAAATTCTGAAAGGCGTTTCATCTCGATGTGGGCTGCATTGCTCGATTGTCGCAAGGGCGTTTCACCGTCACGGGCATAGACAATGACGGGGCCTTGTACGGATGGCGGCAGCGGACGCACTGGAATGCGCTGCCATTCCACCAAAATCCAAGCGGCAATGAGCGCCGTAACTCCGGTAAAGCCATACAGTCCATACCGAATGGCGTTGATGTATGCGGGAGGCGGATTGTGGTATTCCAGCGCCACAGCCTCAGCCAATTCAGGCGGCCCCAGGGTCAGCACATCTCCATGACGTAATTCGAATGCTTTTTTGATGCGGCGCTTGCCAACGAAAATGCCATTGGTGGAATTCTCGTCTTTGATCACAAAGGGCGATCGCGGTCGAGAACTATCGCGATTCAGCGATAAATGAACCTGGCTAACAATGGAGCTTTGAATCACGATGTCGCATTTACTGCTACGCCCAACTTTGTAACATTCACCAAGCAATGGGTAGGTCTTGTAGTGCTGGTTTGTCTCATCGCTCAACCGCACTTCAGGAACCCGTGCATTCGGCTTAAGCGCTAATTTTGAAAAGTCGACCTTAGCCTGGACTGCCTGAAAGACCCGCGTGAGCGTGTGGAGAATCGTTTGAGGGCGATTGGGTGGTTTGGGCGGTGGCGGCTGATGTTGAGCCATACGGAGACCACAGTCAGGGATTGAAACACAGTGAACACGATACATGGATTGCTGAGATAGCCAGTACGCTCTTGGCGTCTGCATCACAGAGAGTCAAGACTGCCCTGCTTTACAATGGCTGCGATCGCCATATTATGTTCAATACGGTCTATTCTACTCAGACAAACCTAGATTGGGTATCCTTCAAACACTGTATTTACCCAACACGACGTGGCTAGCAATCTCCTGAAACCTCGTCTAGATGGTGACCTATCGTTGTCTCGCAGGAAAGTTGTCGTGCAGGAAAGTTGTCGCGCCAGAAAAACAACAAGTCGCGCCATGATTTGAGTTGGATTAACGCGCTTGGGCCGCAGCAGGCAATGTCTTAGGAGACGTTGCACCGGGATACCGCAAATCAGTTCCGGCTTCACCTTTAAGGAAAAAGTCTCGAATGAAACGGGCGATCGCCCGTTGAGCTAATCCACTAAAAATCGACTGGTTCATCTGGTAAAACTCAGGTTTACGGAAAAGCTGAGGAACCAGATCGATCACAATTTTAGGCTCAAATCCAGGGGTGTCTCGCAGAATCACCAAAATTCGCATGATGTGGTCGAGATTACTCGAACCACTCTCATGCGATAGGGTTGGCGTGGCCTTTCGTCCACCGCTCAATGTCACAAGAATTTGTTGAAATGCCGTTTGGCCTAACCCATCAATCGCTGAGACGATTTCATTGCTTAATTGATCGCGAATAAACGCGCCTCGATCAGAGAACAGGAAATCAAGCGTCTGATTGAGAATGACATTCAGGTCATAATCAGGACTGTTGCTGGCATTGCGCAGCAAATTTTCCAACCGATTCCATCGAAACTGACCCTGTTTGAAGAGCAAGTCCTTTAACGACGCCCGCAGCTCAGGCGCGGGGTCGGAAAGCAAACGCTTCGCCACGTATGGGTAAGCTTTACTGAGTACTTTGAATTCCGGATCAACCTGAATCGCAATCCCTTCGAGCGTGACCAGTGAGCGAATAATCAACGCATAATAGGCCGGAACCCGAAAAGGATATTCGTACATTAAGGCGGACAACTGATCCGTGATGCTCTTGAAGTTCATCTCGGCAACGCTAGCACCCAACGCATCGGTGAAGACGCTGGAGAACGCTGGAATAATCGGCGTCAAATCAGTTTCAGGACTCAAAAACTCCAACTTGACATAGTCTCTGGCGAGTCCATCAAAATCTCGATTGACCAAATGTACGACGGCTTCGAGCAATCCATAGCGCTGTGGAGGTTTGACCTGACTCATCATGCCAAAATCCAAGTAGGCAAGTTTGCCATCTGGCGTCGCTAAGAGGTTCCCTGGGTGAGGATCCGCGTGAAAAAAGCCATGCTCTAAGAGTTGTCGCAGAGAACACTGCACTCCGACCTCAACGAGATACCCAGCATCAATGCCCTGAGAGCGGATATCTTCTGGCTTAGTCAATTTCGTTCCCGTAATCCACTCCATCGTCAACACTCGACGGTTGGTGAATTCCCAGTGAATCGACGGCACATAGATATCTTGAATATGTCCGTAGAGTTCTTCAAACTTCTCTGCGTTCAGCCCTTCGTTGACATAATCCATTTCCTCATAGATGCGTTCCCCAAACTCATCCATGATGCCAACCAGATCGCTCTTAACGTTCTTAATGAACGAGGTGGCGATCGCCGCAATTTGGCGCAGGATGTAAATATCTAACGAAATTCGCTGAGCTAGTCCTGGGCGCTGCACTTTAACCGCCACCACTTCTCCAGTCTTGAGCTTGCCCTTGTAGACTTGGCCTAGCGATGCCGCTGCAAGCGGAGAATCAGACAATTCTGCAAAAATTTCTTTCGGGGGAGCACCCAGCTCTTCTTCAATGAATGAGTAGGCAACGGCATTGGGAAATGGCGGAATTTGATCTTGAAGAAGCGTCAGCTCGTTTAGAAACTCTGTGGGCACCAAGTCAGGACGCGTGGATAAGGCTTGGCCGACCTTAATGTACGCTGGCCCCAAATTTGTCAACATTTCACGGAACTGGACGGCACGCTTTGCCTCAGCCCGTTTTGTCCATCCGGTGACCTTATCAATCCATAGTCCAATGGCGAACATCAGCATCGGCCAAAAAATCTGAACCACCCGTGATGCAACTTGGAAAGGGCGTTGACCGTAATAGGATTTAATTTCTTCAGGGTCGTAGGGTCTGTCCTGGTGATTGAGAGCGGCGATCGCCGCCCGCGCGCCTAGTCGAGACTTTTTAGATCGAGATTGTTTAGGAGGTATTGGGGCTTTTGATGCGCCATTCAATGATCCATTGGTGTCAACGCTCACTGCATCCAGATGAAATTCAGTGCTACGGGTTGTTGAGGTAATATCAACTGTCTGCATAGGTATCCGGTTGTTGACCTGCCTAAATGTTCGCCAGCTCGAATGAATTCTTAAACTATTGTAACAATTCATTCGTTTTAGGCGAGACAATCTTTTTCATCTCACTGTTTAATCTCTTGAATCGTAACCGTCCCCTGAGCGAAGTCAAAGGGAGCTTTTGCACGGGATCTGGCTTCGACTCCGCTCAGCCAGCGTGATATAGCGGTATGCAACCGCGTCAAGTACAAAAACGGTGATGTGGGAGGTTACCTTAGATCTACAATTTGGCTTGTCAACCCGCAGCACCCCTTGTCTGGTCAGTAGCCAGCCATCATTAAACGTACCGTTCCACATCCTGTGCCGTCTGCTGAGCAGACGGCACAGGATGTAGGGTTCTGGTTTGAATGCCGCCCAGGTACTGATAACCGTCATCGTTTCGATACAGCAGGGCTATCGTCCAAATACCATCGCCATGGAATATCTGTGCCTTGAGACAAGCCGATTCGAGTGGTTTGAATGATGGTGAGTAATCCTGAGTCAATATCTGTCTGACAGGCGGGTGTTCGATGTTCCAGCCAGAGTCCAGACGATGGAGCCAACGGCTGAGTTGTTTTTTCTAATGTGATATCCAGGGCACGACATAATTTGCCGGGGCCAGCTCCAATGCGATCGCGCTGGTTTTTCTTTTTGATATCCACACCACTTGGCACCCGATCAAGCTCAACACCTCGGAGAAGCACCGCGCTGGGTGCCCCATCGCAATCCGTGACCACGTTGAAACAGTGATACATACCATAGATGAAATAGACATAGGCCATGCCAGCTGGCCCAAACATGACCGAATTTCGAGGCGTGCGTCGTCGGTAGGCATGACAGGCCGGATCTCCAGAGGCATAGGCTTCAGTCTCCACAATGAGCGATCGCACATGCTCTCCATTTGGCCACCGTCGAACGAGCCAACAGCCAATCAAATCAGGCGCAACCTCGGGAGAGGGGCGTGCTAGCCAATGAGCGGCGACGATGCTGGAATTACTAGAAAGATACTTAAGAACGAGAGGCTGCATTGAGAATGAATTAAGATATGAACGCTTGGGCAGGCGCATGTTTAGTGATGATGCAGTGAAAAACAAAGCATTGGCTGATTTGATAGCATCAACGTAATGTCAAAGTGATGGTTTTTAACCAAAGACCTGGCCTATCTAGCTCAGCTAGAACATAACAAGGTAGCCTGACGTTATTCACAGAAAACGTTATTCACAGAAGAAGATTCACATCACAAAAGGGTTTCTATGGATGTCAAACTGATTTTATTAGCGCTAACGCCTGTCTTTATCGTGGCATGCTTGTTCTTTGGGACACGCAATGGATTCTATGATTCTGATAACTATCATGGCAATGGCTCGGCGCACTAAGCTCACTCACAGGAAGCTCAATCACTAGATAGGCTGCTGATGCGCTTTTGCATCCTAATGAACGAGCAAACGAATGAAATAGTCACGAAATAGTGTTGATGTTCAAGGCATGTCCGAGGAAAGCTGAGCATCCACTACGTATGACGGAACTTGGCAATTCTCCTTCTTTGTTTTAGAACACCATTGTTAATAGGACTGTGACCGACTTAGAATGCTTCTCCTATGCCGCTGGCCATGCTAGCGAAGGAGTTTGCATTTTGCTCAAAATGGGGCCGTATCAACTTCTCTTGGACTGTGGTTTAAGGGATGTTTCGTTATGGTTAGAGCAAGCGACCGATATCAAACCAGGTGAATGGGCCGCTGGCGATGGGTTCCGGGGGGAACGTGGAGTCGATACGTCCCATCGACGGCCTCCAGCCGATGCTGTCTTTTGTAGCCATGCTCACGCCGACCACGCAAGAGGACTCCGCGCGCTCCATCAGCTGTATCCAGACTTGCCGATGTACAGTAGCCACGTCACCTCTCAGCTACTGCATCTGAATTGGATCGGAGACGATGTTCCTGAATTTTGCCAGCCGTTAGATTGGCGATCGCCCACCGAAATATTCCCAAATCTCACCCTACAGATTTGGCCTGCGGGACATCTTCCGGGTGCGGCGGCGGCGTTATTTACGTATCACCATCCCGAAAACACCTACACCGTCTTCTACACGGGTGATTTTTTACTATCCAATTCTCGACTCGTTGAGGGACTTCCTCTGGACGAAATTCGGGGACTGAAGCCAAACGTGTTGATTGTTGAAGGAAGTTACGGAACCGCTCGACATACCAAGCGTCGCCAGCAGGAGAATCAACTGGCAGAAAAGGTCAGTCAGGCAATCGCCCAAGGAAAGTCCGTTCTGCTGCCCACGCCAGTGTTGGGAGTGGGCCAAGAATTATTGATGCTGTTGCGCAGCCACCATCGGTTTACAGGTCAACGGATTGACATTTGGGTGACAGAACCCATTGCTGCGGGATGCGATGCCTATCTCAATCTCCTGCCCCACTTCCCAACCTCCGTCCAAAATTTTGCTCAGCATCAGCCATTGTTTTGGGATGATCGCATTCGTCCTCGGGTCAAGCGGTTGATATCGGACACTGACCTGAGTGGGCGATCGCGCCAGGCTCAGGGGTTAGAGAAACCTGAGTCCTCCATGCCACTGATCGTCCTCACAGACGTCACCACTGACATGGCTCAATTCTGTGACTTAGATGAACGAGAATGGCTTCTGATGATGCCTCGAAAATTTGGGCAAACTAGCTCCGTTGAGCGCGGTGTATGCGACCAGATTCAGTTCTCGGCAACGCTCCAAGCGTGTATTCGCTCTGGGCGTCTCACCATCGATTCATACCTGCTGAGTGATCACAGTGACGGCCCAGGGACCGTTCAGCTCATTCACAATATCCGCCCCCAACATGTCGTTTTCGTACATGGGTCTCCCAGCCATTTAACGGATTTGACCAGCCTAGAGGAACTGCAAAATCGATATCATCTCCATTTGCCCAGTGCAGATATGCTACTTGAGTTGCCCGTTGGGGAGATGTTTATTCAACCCAGTCCTCCGGAACAGCGATACGAAGGAGAACTGGCTGAGCTGAAAACAGCCATTTTGCTTACGTTGCCAAAAGCGTTGAATGAGGACATTCGCTGGCAGGAGCTGTCTGATACAGGGTTGGTGGAAGCTCGATGGCAGGGCAATGAGCTGGTGATTCGGGGACTTCAGCAGCAAGAGCTTTTAGACCAAGACAGTCATGCAACAGGTGCTGAAATTCGTGCCTGTTGCGACAACTGCGCGTATTATCGTGGGCAGCGATGCTGCAACCCAAAATCATCCCTGTTTGGATTGAAGGTGACTCCTGAAGGACATTGCCCTACCTTCGAGTTTGTCTACCAAGACACTCGTGAATTTGATTAACGTCGAGCTTAGAATGGGTGGGGTTGACTGCGAATAAACTCTTGCCGCGTTCCCTCGTCCAATACAATGCTCATCTACAGTGCTCATCCAATACAATGCTCACCTATAGGTATCTCGACATCATTAAAACCCAGTTTCTAAAGCCTGCGCCGCGGGCGGCGCAGGCTTTAGAAACTGGGTTTTATAGTTAATTGTGTCTACCTACTGACCCTGGCTCAAGCCATTTCTCCCTGACTATCGTTCATACTTTTTGAATGCTCTATATCAATCAACTCACGTATCACCCAGCAGCCACGCCTGATGCCATCCTCAAATCTATCGATTTAGAGTTGGCGCCTCAACAACTTGGGCTGATTATTGGCCCCAGTGGATCTGGCAAAAGTACGCTGCTTGAAATTTTGGCAGGCTTAGCTCGAAAGACATCTGGTTCCATTCGATGGCGGCAACAGGAATTGGACACCGATCAACTCCAACAGCTTGGGGGATTAGTTTTTCAATTTCCAGAGCGCCATTTTTGTGGCAATACCGTGCTGGAAGAATTGCGGTTGGGACATCCTGAGATGCTCAAAGCCCGTATCGACGAAGTCTTGGCATCTGTGGGACTCTCTGCCATCTCCCTCCAAGCCTCGCCGCAAGATTTGAGTGGAGGGCAGCAACGACGCCTAGCTCTTGCAGTGCAGCTCATTCGCCAGCCCTACTTGCTATTACTCGATGAACCCACCGCAGGCTTGGATTGGTCGATGCGACAACAGTTGGTCAGTCTGCTCTCCAAGTTGAAGAAAGATTGGAGTCTTCTGATCGTGACCCATGATGCGAGTGACTTGGTGGCGATCGCCGACCGCTGCTGGACTCTAGACCATGGTGTGATGGCAACGGCTGATCCGGCTCAGTTTCGTGAGCCCATTTCCCTCTAAACTCATGGTGAGTAGGTTGTCCCTTCTCATCCTTAATGCCTAATTCAGGGTTCTGTTACGCTTATGCGATCGCCCATTGATGACTATCTCAATCTCAATAAAACCGACAAACTTCCTCGGTTACCTCATTCGCCAGAACATTTAGCGACATGGGAAGAAACCATTGGCTGGCAACCCAGTGACTCTCAGTCCGCCATGTTTGAGCAGCTATACCATGCCATATTGCAGGGAAATCAGGCCTATAATTTGACTCGAATCACTGAACCAGACGAGTTCTGGGAAAAGCATTTGTGGGACTCCATGAGCGGCATTCGGGCATTTTTGAATGCAGAGACTGATGCCGATGCGAATGACACTGATGCAAATGATGCTGGTGCAAATGATGCTGATGACGAAAACTCCGATCAGGACGATTCCCCCATAGAAGAACAGTCGATGGCGCAGCAGTCGCTGAAGGTGATTGATATTGGAACGGGTTGTGGGTTTCCGGGACTACCAGTAGCGATCGCCTGTCCTGCTTGGCACGTGACTCTGCTCGATGCGACCCGCAAAAAAACAACGTTTTTGAATGCTGCCATCACCGCATTACAGATTCAAAATGTGAGCACGTTAACGGAGCGCGCCGAGGCAATAGGGCGCAAGCCTCAGCATCGAGAGCAATACGACGTGGCCTTGTTGCGAGCTGTTTCGTCGGCTTCCGTATGTGCTGAATATGCCTTGCCGCTGCTAAAGCAGGGCGGTTGGGCTATCCTCTATCGAGGCCATTGGACTGACGCTGACACAGACGCACTGTTGCCCGCACTAGAATTTCTGGGCGGCGAGATTGAACTCGTGGATTCATTCAAAACGCCAAATTCCCAGGGCGATCGCCATTGCGTCATCCTCAGAAAAGTTCTGCCCACGCCATCAAACTTTCCTCGCGGCATTGGAGTTCCCACCAAAGACCCGCTATGAGACAGGATCGGTAAACACGCATCAGGATTGAGAGACGTTTCGACTTGGCTTCAGCTCCTTTACCCATTCCACCGGCACTGATTACGATTTGTGGCCCCACCGCAACGGGAAAATCTGGACTCGCGGTGGCGATCGCCCACCGATTAAACGCGGTGATTCTGAGCGCTGATTCCCGCCAGGTCTACCGTGAATTTGACATCGGCACAGCCAAGCCATCACCAGATGATCTGAATGCAGTGCCTCACTACCTGATCGACATCTGCAACCCAACCGAAACACTGACACTAGCCGACTACCAGACCCGAGCACAAACGCTGATCGACCAATGTCATCAGCGCCCAGAACTCCAGCACCCAGAACTCCAGCCAGAAAACTCTAACGACGGGGATTGCCTTGCTGGAGCCATGCCCATGCTGGTTGGGGGAACAGGACTCTACATCAAGTCCATTGTGCGGGGATTGATGATTCCACGGGTGCCGCCTCATCCTGATCTGCGATCGCATCTTGCTTCATTGGGCCAGCCTCACTGCCATGCTCTCTTGCAACAGGTTGATTCAGGCTCTGCCAACCGCCTTCATCCAAACGATCAGGTGAGAACCCTCCGCGCCCTTGAGGTATTTTATGTCACCGGAATTCCCATGTCAGAGCAACAAGGCGAATCTCCCCCCACCTACCCGATATTGAATATTGGTCTGGACTGTAGCGACGCAGACAACTTACAGCACCGTATCCAGCAGCGCACCCATCGGATGATTGAGGCTGGGTTTGTCGATGAAGTATCGGTGCTTCAGCAAACCTATGGAACTGACCTACCCCTGCTGCAAACTCTTGGATATCAAGAAGTGGGGCAATTCATCCAGGAAAAAATATCCCTGAACGAGGCGATCGCCCAAACCATCCTCCATACTCGCCAGTTTGCAAAACGCCAGCGGACATGGTTTCGAGCAGACTCCAGCATCGAATGGTTTGACGCCGACAATCCAATGCTGGTTCATCAGGTATGGGAACGGATTCAAGACTTTATCAAAACACGTTGACGAATTCAGACGAGTCCTGGATAACGTCAGCTGGATCGGCCTTGACCTCTTCACGTAGCATCACGGAACGATCGCCGAGCTTGATAACAATTTTGTGTATTTGTGCGGAAACGGTTCTCTTCAAGGTGTTTCATCACTAGATGCTCTCTATGTAAAATGCGCAATATCCGGATACATGTCTTAAAGCTTCCATAAATCAGTTGCTATACTTATATAAATAAATCGGCAAGTGTCGCTGAGTGCATCAGAGCAAGAGAGAGCCGATAGCCTACCGTGGAATCCAAGCCTATGCATCGTGACAGCATTGATCGATTCGAAGTTCACACTATTCCTAGCTTGGCCGGTCGTAAACGTCTCGGGTCATACCTGTTAGAAGCAGGCCTCATTAATGAGGCGCAGGTTGAAGTTGCCTTGAATGATCAGCAAGCAACTGGGATGAAGTTTGGAGAAGTTCTGGCAACCCGAGGATGGGTGAAGCAACAAACTATTGAATATTTGATGAAAAAAGTTGTGGCTCCTGAGCGTAAAGCTCGCGCTCACAAGACTCATTCTCAGGCTCACAAGACTCATTCTCAAGATCATAAAACGTACTCTCAAACTGATGGGGTTAACGGCAAGTCATCTGCGTCCAAAACAACGCAACGGCGATCGCCCTCCGGTCAGCCAGCTGCCTCTTCATCACGGCGTGCAGAATCACCCCCTGCCCGAAGTCAGCAAACGTCTAGACGAGCACCCGTTGGAGCATCAGGGCGATCGCCCGCTAAGCAACCGGCTCCATCCTATGATTCGTCATTGAATCGGCGCGATGCTCCAATTTCAAAACCACTGCCTTCCGTATCAAATCCCAATGACGATGTCAGCTGGGTCGGCTAACTATTTATAGCGGTATGCAACCGCGTCGAGGACAAAAGTGGTGGGGGGGGGGGGGGGGGGGCCCCCCCCCACCCCCTAATAAAAAAAACCCCCCCCGCAAAATTGGTGGGGGGGGAAATTTTGAAAGGTGGTGGGCCAAAAAAAAAACCAAGCGGGGGCCAAAAAAGCAAA
>JBCCWF010000017.1:0-28932 GCA_039194035.1 Cyanobacteria bacterium P01_E01_bin.6
CCCCGCCCCACCATCCCTCCCCCTCCACCCACCAATATACAACACTCACACCCACACACACAAACCCCCCCCCCCCCCCCCGCCCCCCGCCGCCCCCCCCCCCCCCCCCCCCCCCCCCCCCCTCTTCTCTGGGATTTTATTTTTTTTGCTCATCCCTAAATTCCTAAAAATCCCACTCTTCAAACAATTCAGAAACAGCCATCGAAAAGCCTGGAACAACCTCCTCTCCTACTAGCGTATCGCGGGAACGAAGGAAGCCATCCGGTTCTGGTGCATGATAAACCAGTACATATTTTTCATCAGGATGAATGACCCAAACCAGTCGAGTGTCATTCTCAAAGTATTCCACGATTTTTGTGTGGATCTCCTCAACGGTGTTGCTGGGTGATAGGATTTCTACGGCTAAATCAGGAGAGCCTTGAAACAATCCACGCGGAGGGCGATTTAATCCCTTTAGTCGTTCTTTCGATACAAACGATACATCTGGTGACCGCTTGTTTCCACTTTTCAGGGTAAAGCCTGTGCTGGAATCGCAAACAATTCCTAATGTTTGCTGCCTGACATAGATTGCCAAAAGGCCACCCAGAAATGAGCCAATTCCACCATGCTCCATGCCTGAATTGCCCATGTCCACTAGTTCTCCACTCACTAGCTCATAGCGATGTCCATCCTTGGACAATGCCATGAATTCTTCATCTGTCCAGATTTTTTCTTCGGCGGAGATGATCATCGAGCCAGCCTCCAAAGCATGTCAGAATCGATGTGATTCTAGTGTGGCACGTTATTGCGTTTTCAAATGCCAGGCACGAGGCTGCAAGAAGGTTCGAATGCCCTCTAGGGAGAGCGTTGTGCCCAATCCTGAGTGTCCTCGCCCTGTCCAGGGAAGGTTCGGACTGACGCGATCGCAACAATTCCAGTAGGCCGTCCCGCTATTGACCTGGCTAAGAATGCTTACCGCACGAGTGCGATCGCCACAATAGACGGCGGCAGTCAGTCCATAGGGGGTATCGTTCATCAGCAGAGCCGCCTCAACATCACTGGTCACTTTCTGGATGCCGATGATGGGGCCAAAGGTTTCGTCCTTCATTACCGCCATCTCATGGGTCACCTCTGTGAACACCGTCGGCTCAAAATACCAGCCCGTTCCCGGAATGGCGTGACCGCCGTGACGAAGCGTTGCACCGTGGGCGATCGCATCTTCGACCTGTCGCTGCAGTTCACTCAATTGAGGCTTCCTGCTGACGGGCCCGAGATAGATATTCGTATCCGTAGGGTTGCCCATCACAAAACTGTTCACCGTGGCTAAAAACGCGTCTAGAAATTCATCATAGATAGCGGCATGAACGTAAATGCGCTCGACGGAGCAGCAGCTTTGTCCGTTGTTGTAGAAGGCACCGTCGGCAACGGCTGCTGCAACGGCTGCTACGTCTGGGACATCGTCACAGATGTAGACGGGGTCTTTTCCGCCTAGTTCGAGCTGCACTTTGGTGAGGTGCTGGGCAGCGGCCGCGGCGATTTTCATGCCTGTTCCGTAGGAGCCGGTGAAGAAGATGCCGTCTAAGGGTTGGTCGAGTAAGGCTGCTCCCGTGAGACCTCCCCCAATAACAGGCACGAAGACAGAGTCAGGAACGCCAGCTTTGTGCATCAAATCGGCGATCGCCAATCCAGTCAAGGTGGAGAATTCTGAGGGCTTATAGAGCACTGCGTTGCCTGTCAGCAGAGCTGGAACAAAGACATTGGAGCCAACGAAATACGGGTAGTTCCAGGCAGAGATATTGGCAACAACACCGAGGGGGTCGTAGGTAATGATTTCTTCCAGGGGAGCCGTGCCTGGGAGTCCGATGGCAGGGTCTTGATGGGCGAGTGTCGGCGTGAGTCCCTCAGCCACATGGTCGAGGAAAAATTGGATGCGGGGAACGGTTCCGATGATTTCGTTGGTGGCCTGGGTGATGGGCTTTCCGGTTTCAGAGGTCAGAGTCGCTGCAAGCGTATCCTTCTGCTCGGACAGCAGTGTCTGAAAGCGTCGGAGTGTGTCAATCCTTTCGGCCAGAGGTGTTTTTGCCCAGGCGGGTTGAGCCGCTGCCGCTTGCTGAGCTTTTTGTTTCACTGCCGCCGCATCATCCATCGGAATTTCGGTGATGAGTTTTTCAGTGGCCGGATTAATGATAGACAGATGGCTCATGCGGCAAAAGCCTCCTGATAGATAGCGTAAAAGTCGTTTTTAGAAACAGGTCGAGGATTGAGGGGATGACACCCGTCTTGGATGGCAACACTGACCAACCGATCCGTTGAGTCTGGTGGAACTCCCAACTCGCTGAGTGTGGCCGGAATGCCAATGTCGTGACGCAGCGTAAGAATCCAATCGATGAAGTCTTGCCCAGAGGTTGCGCCGGGTTTCACCACCTGTGCTAACCGCAAGAATCGTTCAGGTTCTGCTTCTAGATTAAAGCGCATTGCTGCGGGTAGCATGATGGCATTGGCAAGACCATGGTGGGTGTCACATACGGTCGATAGAGCGTGGGCACAGGAATGAGTCACGCCTAGTCCCTTTTGGAAGGCGATCGCCCCCATCATGGAGGCATTCAGCATGCCTCCTCGTGCCGTCAGATGAGCTTTGTGGTCAGCGCCACTCAGATCATCACCCGTTGCTAACCGATGGGCAAAGGTTACGCAGTCTTTCAGATGCATCGCTACCAGGTGAATTCCCTCTAGGGCAATGCCGTCGCAAATGGGATGAAATCCCTTTGCGAGAAATGCTTCGATGAGGTGTGTGAGGGCATCCATGCCAGTAGCCGCCGTAATTTTAGCGGGAAGCCCCAGCAGCAATTCTGGATCCGCTAGCACCACCTTGGGTAAAAGCTGCGGATCGAACATGATTTTCTTCGCGTGGGTCTCGTCGTCAGAAATCACGGCACTTCGTCCGACTTCGCTGCCCGTGCCCGCTGTGGTGGGAATGGCAAGGATGGGAGGAATCGGTTGATCCACCGGGCGACCATCGGCACGACCATCTTCGTAATCAAACAGATGACCAGGATGATACGCCATGAGGGCGATCGCCTTTGCTACGTCCATGGGCGCGCCACCACCGATAGCAATGATGCCGTCTGCATCATGCTCTCGATAGGCAGCAAGTCCGGCTTCGACTTGGGAGACGACCGGATTGCCCCACACCCCTCCAAAGGTTTCAGCTTTGCAATCTTCGAGAGATGCCACAATCGGATCGAACCAGGGCAACTGCACGACGTCGCGATCGCTGACAACGAGGGGACGCTGCATCCCCAACGCAGCAACTTGTGCAGACAACACCTCCCTCACACCCGCTCCAAACATAATTTGAGTCGGAAACCCGTAGCGATGGACTTCGTTCACGATTGATACCTCAGAGACATCTGGCTTCGTTTCTTAGCAATTGACATACTGATCCATCTCCCACGGCGTAATTTGGGAGTTGTATTGGTTCCATTCGTCATATTTAAACTCGAAGAAGGTCTTCGCACCTAAGTCTCCCAACATTGCCATCAACAACTCATCCTGTTTGAGGCACTGCAGTGCTTCAAATAGGTTAGTCGGCAATGTTTCTAGATCAGGAAACTCCGAGCCGCGAACGAACAAATTATCATCAATGCGCTGTCCTGGAGTTAGCTGCTTTTCAATTCCCTCTAATCCCGCTGCCAACAGTCCGGCTAGAGCAAGATAAAGGGTAACCGAGCCATCCACAACACGACACTCAAATCGCCCTGCTTCGGGGATACGCAGCATGTGGGTGCGGTTGTTGCCGCCGTAGGAAATATATCGAGGACTCCAGGTACTGCCGGAGGTCGTCATGCTGGCTCCCAGCCGTCGATAGGAGTTCACCGTTGGACTACACAAGGCAGAGAGTCCCTTCGCATGGGCTAAGACCCCAGCCAAAAACTGATAGCCAATTGGAGAAAGTCCGCCCTCATCCGCTCCGACATCAAACACATTGGTGTCGCCGCTCCATAAGCTGTTGTGAATGTGAGCGCCGTTGCCTGTGAGGTTCTTAAAGGGTTTGGGCATGAAGGTGGCGGTCAGTCCCCGTTGTTCCGCCAGGGTCTTCACCATATATTTGAAAAACACATGGCGATCGCCCGTTACCTTGGCATCATTGAATGTCCAATTAATCTCAAATTGACCATTGGCGTCTTCATGATCGCACTGATACGGTTCCCAGCCCAGGTCTTCCATGTAGCCAACGATGGTCGAGATGAAGTCGTATTGCCGCATCAAATTGAGCTGATCGTAGCACGGACGCACTGCCGTATCTTTGTCGTCGGCGATCGCATAGCCTGATTCTGTTTGCTTGAGTAAGAAAAACTCAGCTTCTACTCCAGTTTTGTAGCTGTACCCCAGTGCTGAACAGCGATCAATCACTCGGTTCAAAATCATTCGAGGAGCCGCGTCAAACGGTTTTCCATCAAAATAGATATCGCTCGCCACCCACCCTACCGATGGTTGCCATGGCAATACAATTAGGGAACTCGGATCAGGAATGGCAGCAATCTCAGCAGCATCTGGCCCTAACCCAAGATTAGACGCGAATGACGCAAAAAATGCTCCGTCTGCTTCCACTGAAGCAATCTTGGCTGCGGGCACAAGCTTGGAACGGGTTCCGCCGAGCAAATCAGTGTAGGAAACCAAGAAAAATTTCAGGTTCAATTCCTTGGCCTTCTCAACGAGGCTTGCCTGCCGAGTCACTGTTCCAACCATGCCAACCATCTCCCTAATAAACAATTAAAAAAATTCACCGACAGTCTGTGAAGACGAGATTTTAAGCGTCATAAGTACCTGGACGGACTTAAAACCAAAACCCAAAAACCTGGGGGGCGCCCCGGAGGAGCGCGCCCCAGGTTTTTAAAAGTGAGTTTATTTAGACCTGTCTACTTAACACTAGCTATATTGTTCGGGATAAAGCGCATATTTTGTATTGGTTGATACGATTTCATCTCAAGAAATGGAAGACTTAACTGAATATGGTTCACTCAGCACAAGTTTTGAGTTTCTCGTAACAAAGAATACTTTCTTTTGTGCTCAAAAATCGCACACTCATCACCATCAATTGACCTTATTGGGTCAGCACCGTGTGGCGATCGCCACACATGTTTGAATTGCGTAAGTTCAAATTCAGTTTTAACTGATTTTTACATCTGAATTGTTTTGTTTGTGTTGTGTCGCTGAGTTGAGAAATAATCTATGGAACCAGAAGCACAAGCGTTTCTAGGAACCTTCGTTGCAGAGACCTACTACTACTGGGCCTCTGTGTTCATGCTGATCATTCACGTTGGTTTTCTTGCCTATGAAGGGGGCGCATCAAGAGCCAAAAATGTACTTGCAACGATGGTCAAGAACCTACTGACCTTATCCGTTGTGGGTCTTTCATTCTACTTTTTTGGATGGTGGGTTTACGCCGGATTCTCAATATTTCCTCGGTTTGGCCCTATCCTTGGCCCCTGGTCAACATCATTGCCCGAGAACTTGGGAACCCTTGATGGGGGTGGGTTGCTCGATTTCGTTGCAACGACTTACCCTTGGTCTGTCAACATGGGGCCCAACATTTCGGACAACCTGACTGGAGTCTTCTTCTTTGCTTTCTCTTTGTTTGCAATGACGACAGCATCCATCATGTCCGGTGCTGTGATTGAGCGCATCCGTCTTGGGTCTTATCTTATCCTTGCATCTATCTTAGGTGGATTCCTCTGGGTCGTTGCAGCGGCTTGGGGTTGGAATTACTGGGGTTGGTTCAATACCATGGGGTATCACGACTTCGGCTGTTCTGCCGTTGTTCACGGTGTCTCTGGGTTCTTTGCCCTTGGTGTTTTAATCAATCTCGGCCCTCGTATCGGTAAATACGATTCTCAAGGGAATCCTCGCACGATTCTTCCCCACAACTTGCCATTAACCATGGTAGGTCTGATGTTGATTTTTGTAGGCTTCTACGCTTTCCTCGCTGCCTGTGTCATCTTCCTACCTGGAGCCACTGGAGAGACGACAATCTACGGTTCTCCAATGACGCTTGCTTCTATTGGAGTCAACACAACCCTTGCACTCTGTGTAGGAATCATCGGTGCGTATATTGGTTCAAAGGGCGATCCTTTCTTCACTATCTCTGGTGGACTAGCAGGCATTATCTCTGTGGGTGCAGGTCTTGATCTCTATGCACCTCCCCTCGTCTTACTCGTTGCGTTTATCGGTGCCGTTACCATGCCTTGGGTTGGTGGCTTCATCGAGAAGATAGGCATTGACGATGCAGTCGGAGCATTCGCTGTACACGGATACTGCGGTGTGATTGGCGCAATGGCTGTCGGTGTTGTCGGTACGGGCTATGTTGTTGGCGATTATCCTGCAACAAACTTCATGGCTCAGTTAATCGGAACCTTCCTTTGTACCGTTGTACTCGGATTCATTCCTGGTTATGGCTGTAGCTGGGTGCTGAAGAAATTTGGTCTGCTTCGAGTTCCTCCTGAGGAAGAAATCGAGGGGCTTGATCTGGGTGACTTTGGCCTCAAAGGATATCCTGAATACTCGATTATGCCAGAAGACGTGATTGAGGAAACTGCCGTCAAGACACCAGTCGGCTAAGCCGTCATTCAGGTTGAATTCGTTTCTTACCTGATGATGTATTTAAGTATCTTGGTGAACTTGATTAAACGTCATTGGTCATTTCGTTAGGAGAATTACACATGTTTGTTTGGCTTATTGGTGCGGCCAGCCCATTTAGCACGGCGGAAGAATTTCAAGGGGCCATTGATGGTCCGACTGGGGGTGCGATTTACACCTTTGCCGATCGCCCTGCGCTGATTGGGATTATGGTATTTCTGTCAGCCCTAATCTTCCTGTATTTTCTGTATGTCTCGTTCAATATTAAGGAAGGACATTCGACTGCAAAAGCTCCCCACGTGCTAGCGGCATTACTGCTGGTTGGGGCTGCATCTGCAATGACGTCTCTCTATGAGAACGTTAACAATCAGGATGCCCGACGCGTTGCGAATCGCTATGAGATGACGCAATCTCGATCATCTCGTGCCTTACCTGCTGCATTATTAGGAATGACGAGTATTGCAGGTATGTCGAAGCGAAAGCGTGCCCGTAGAAAGGCCCGTCGTTAGGGCGATCGCTAATAGCATCCATAGTGGTGTGTTGAGTATCACGACACTATGGCCGTTGATCGTGAATAAAATAAGGTGATGCCTACGTAGTCAGCGCTATTTATCGTGCTGACTACGTATTTTTTTGACACCAATAAGGCGAGAAAATTGCCGTTGATTCACTGCACATCGGTCTCTTCAAGCTGCGCACGCCTGAATCGATGGTGCCTTGGTTCAAAGCGAAGGAGAACGGAAAGTTTCCCGTAATCGGCATTGAGGGCGAGACCGAACAACGTCTCGGTTTTGCTAGCTACGGTACGTTTAGAGCTTGGTCCGCCTACCGGTACTCGGTCGAGCACTCGATCTACGTCCATAAAGAGCACCGTTGCAAGAGCCTTGGACGTACCCTCATGCTCGAACTCGTCGCCATCGCACATGTACAAAACTATCATCTACTCGTTGATGGGATAGAGGCATCCAACGCCACCAGCATTGCTCTTCACGAGTCGCTCGGCTTCATGCACGCGGGCACGATACGGGAAGCAGGCTACAAGTTTGAGCAATGGATCGAGCGGAAGCTATCTCTCTAATGTTGCAACTCTCTCTATGATTGCGAAAGCACGCTTCCAGCCGATTTCACAAAGACAACGATTAACAACAGCCCAACAGCCAGATCGGGCAAGATTGAATGGGTGAATAACACTAAGACAGCTGCCACCAAAACAGCGGTGTTGGCAATCATGTCATTGCGAGAACACAGCCATACCGATGACATATTCAGATTGTTGTTGCGATGCCGCGTTAGCAACAACAAACAGGTTAGGTTAGCCAGTAGAGCCAATACTCCTACTACCGCCATGATGGCTTCTGCCGGACTGGCTCCTGCAACTAGCTGATAGCTGGCTCTGGCAAATACGCTAATGGCAAACAAAAACATGATCAGCCCCTTGAGCAGCGCCGTCCCGGCCTGAGCCTTAGCACTTTTGTGAATCACATATAAACTACTGGCATACACCAGGGCATCCCCCAGCATATCCAGCGAGTCCCCGGTTAATGACAAAGACGCCGCTCGAATCCCTAAAATGCCAGAGGATTTGAGTCAAATTCGACTCAAGAGAATAGTCCGGTAACAAAAAATGTAGAAATGATATTTTTGTCAGTCGTTTTGTTTAGTACATCTGCTAGCTGCAATGAATGATGTACTATTGGGGGTTGCGCTTGGCTTTGCTTCATCACTTCAGTTTTTTTTTGAAGAAATAAAGAAGATCGCTCATACCCTAGTCCGAACTTTTTGATTTTTGTCTATATTCACAACAGGTCTAAGTAAAAATACGCTTTATAACTTCTTACATAGTAGAGATAACTATGCTTAAAATAATGCCTCTCGGCGATTCAAATACTAGAGGAAAGGGGAGTGATACAGCAGGATATCGAGATGATTTGTCTACCCTCCTTGTTGGAAATGGGTTTGATGTTGATTTTGTTGGTTCAGAATCTCATGGCCCTGGAAGCTTTGAAGATAAGGAACACGAGGGGCATGGTGGGTGGACAATTGATGACATCACGAATGGTCGAACTGGGCAATCAGCGAAAGGAAAAGCGAGTGAATGGCTCACTTTATATCAGCCTGACATGATTTTGCTGATGATTGGAACCAACGATATTCTCAAAAATAAATCAGAGGAAACTGCTCCTGCTCGCCTAGCAAACTTAATCGACAATCACATTTTTGCCGTACTTCCTGACGTTACTTTGCTAGTTGCATCTATTGGTCCACTCTCGACGAATTCAGAAGATGCTCAAGAGGTAATTGACTATAATGCATCTATCCCAGGCATCGTGAATGAACGTCTAGCTCAGGGAAAAGATATTTACTTCGTAGATGTTTTCGATAATATTACTACAGACGATCTGTTACCCGATGATATTCATCCAACTGCTGAGGGATACACTAAGGTCAGTGGTGCGTGGTTTGAGGGAGTCAAAAAAGCAACATCAGGGAGGATAACGTTTAGCCAAGACAAATTTAGTGTTCAGGAAGGAAACTCATTCGCTAGAATCAATATCACTCGAACTAGAGGAGAAAGTAATGCAAGTGTTACTCTCAACCTAAATAACGGAACTGCATCTAGCTCAGACTATGATGATGCAGATATCATACTTAATTTTGGCAAAGGAGAACTCTCCAAAACGATTAACGTACCTATCATTGATGATGCTCTTGTTGAAAGTGTAGAGACTATCAATCTCAGTCTCAGTAGTCCAACAAACGGCTCTTCAATTGGAGGTTTGGACGCTGCAACACTTTTTATAGCTGATAATGACGTACCTGTAAGGGGTGCCCCCTCCAGTAATAAAGATAGTCTGCTTGGTTCACGCCGCAATGATAGATTAGTTGGCGGTATAGGTAGTGATATTTTGAGGGGAAAAAAAGGTAATGACCTCTTAATTGGGGGAGGAGGTGATGACGAGATTTATGGTGGAAAGGGAAACGATCGTCTTAAAGGAAATGGGGGGAATGACTTTTTAGATGGGGGAGTTGGCAACGATAAAATTTGGGGAGGAAGAGGTCGCGATAGTATTCAGTTAAGTCGAGGTCGAGGCTTTGACAAAATCATAAAGTTTGAGAATCGAGATAAACTCATGCTATCGAGAGGTTTGAGGTTCAGGAACTTGGAGATTGAACAACAGGGAAGAAATACGTTGATCTCTGATGGTCGTGATTTACTTGCTCAGCTTGTTAACGTAAGAGCTGACACAATTAACAAAAATGACTTCCGATAACGCTTGGTTAAGTTTTTGGTGTAGCGATGCTTGGTGTGTGCTTAAAAAGATGCCTTAGTCACCGAACCTTTGCTCGAACTCAACTTTTTTAAGTTGATCCATCACGGGACCTTTCATTTCCGCTAAATACAGAGTCACCCTCATATTCTTCAGGGCACCAACCAAGCTGTCTACGGTTTCTAGGGCACTGGCATGAATGAAGTTAATCGCACTACAGATCATAATGAAATGCTCTGCGGCAGGTTGATCGGCACCTGATTCATATTCATTTTTGAATCTAAGGAATAATTTTGAGGAACTTATGGGGTTTAGGGCTGTTTTTACTCTTGCTAATACTCACAAGTTCCTCAAGTCTTATCTGTAAGCTGACCGTGTGTAAGTACTGTATTGCCCTGTGATCAGTGAGCTAGATGCCTCAAATGTCTGAGGTATGATGTGTTCTTTAGATTTGGATTTGTGATTGGCGGTTGGAGGGAACCACGATGGCGGAGATTAGCTGGGTTGCGGCTCTGGCTGGTGGCTTGTTGATTGGTCTTAGTGCGACTCTTCTGCTGGTGATGAATGGTCGCATTGCTGGAATTAGCGGCATTGTCAACGGTGCCATTCAACTTAATCAGCGTGAACGCTGGCGCTGGTTCTTTATCCTAGGAATGATTGGAGGTGGCATCCTCTATGAATATGTCGTCGCACCACAACCAACGCCTACCTCTGTGTTTGCGCCGTGGGCAATGATAGCAGGCGGTTTCCTAGTAGGAGTTGGAACTCGTATGGGGAATGGCTGCACGAGCGGGCATGGGGTATGCGGCTTAGGTCGATTGTCGTTCCGCTCCCTCGTTGCGGTCATCACGTTTATGATTACGGCGATTCTCACGGTATTGATCACTCATCATGTACTGGTGGTGTAAATTGCGAAACCTTATACCAATTTCGGATTTTGGATTTTGGGTTGACAGGCATGATTCCTGCACTGGTTCTGGGCTGTTCATCTATGGCCTTACGTTGAAAAATTAAACCCACACATGACTTGGCAAACGTCTCAACTTAAGCGCGGACTGCTATAGAAACGAAGAAATGAGAGTTTGGGGCGCGCCCCAAACCTTGGTTCCTCTATAAACGTTGCCAAGTCGCGCCCACACCATATTGGGAACTGTCGTGTTCCCAACCTAGACGAGGTTTAGTATGCGATCAATTTAATCGGATTAATCGGATTCAGGAGTGAACGATGAAAGAAAATCTAATTGCGATCCTTTCGGGGCTGTTGTTTGGGTTTGGCCTGAGCCTGTCGCAGATGATTGATCGCGAACGGGTTCTCGGGTTTCTCGATGTTGCAGGAGCATGGGATCCTACTCTATTGTTTGTTTTGGGAGGAGCAGTTTCGGTTACCATCATTGCGTTTCGGTTTGTGCTACGGCGATCGCACCCTATTCTCGCAAAATCATTTTATTTACCCACCAAGAAAGATATTGATGTACCCCTTGTGATGGGAGCTGCCATTTTTGGGGTCGGGTGGGGAGTTGCAGGTTACTGCCCTGGTCCAGCTATTACCGCTCTGGTGTTGAGAACGTGGAATCCAGTGCTATTTATGGTGGCATTTGTCGCAGGCTCCCTCACGTTTAAGGCTCTGAGGCCGTTACCCGCGAAGCGTAAGCAATCCCTGCAGTAATGAGTGGAACTATCCGTGTCAACAAACTTTTATTGCAAACCCTAGAGTCTCCTGCTAGCTAGATGGTCGATAATTGAGAGTATCAGGGCTGACGTTGTTGGAACACGATTTAGAACACTGATGAGGCGCATCAGTCCTGACAAAGATATAAATCAACCGTAGAGGAGGGCACACGATGAAACGCTACATTGCCCATATAACGCTTGCATCTCTGGCTGGGACTGGGTTAACGTATCTTGCTTTAACCATGACACCGCTCAGAGCTCAAGTTCTCAATAGACCCATCATTCAATCCCCAAATAGCGAACCGGGTTGGATCCTGCTCGGTCATGGTCATCGCGGTCGAAGAACGAGTTGGGGTAGAGATTGGAATCGTTCAGGTTCGTGTCCAATGTATGACGGCGTGTATGATTCGCAGGAGGTAGAAACCATTCAGGGTCAAGTCATCAGTACTGAACAGGTGGATGGTGGTCAGGGAACATGGTTACGGGTGCAAACCGATCAAGAAACACTCATCGTGCATCTTGGGCCAGCCTGGTATTTGGAGAGTCAGGACGTGGCGATCGCCCTTAACGACACCATTGAAGTCACTGGGGTTCGTCGTACCTTGGACAATGAGACAAACTTCATCGCCTCAGAAATTGAACATGCAGGTCGAATCATTGAATTGCGAGATGATAACGGATATCCAATCTGGATGAACAGGCGAACGATCCGTTCGCCTATGTAACCACTCCATGTGAGTAGGTCGTCACAATTAATTGTAAAACCCATAAAACCTTGCACTGCCTGCTTTGCAAGCGGCGAAGGGTTTTGAATTTGGGTTTTAATTGTGCCGAGGTACTTAGGACTTGGTAGACCATCATGACAACCGGAGGAAGTCCTGTCATCCACTCAATGAGTACGAAAATAGGATAAAAAAAGTGCTCAGCGATTGGATGTGCATTGCCAACTGCTAGCGTTCGTTATGGATGACAATCAACACATTATCCATGATGCTCATAAGTTCCCCAACTCCTATCTCTACAGTGAAAATATACCCCTGATACATCAGGAACCTAGCGTCATTCATCTGGGAAAACCTGAAGAATTCTCAGGAGCATGAATTTATTCATGCTCACTCGCTTCGTTACAACTAGCACCAAATCGCAGCAAAAATCGCAGCAAAAATCGACAGCCCCATTGCATGAATTTAAGCAAACATCACTGTAACGATTGGATTGCAAACAAAGGATATGCCAAACAATACTCCGATGCCTCGTCCAAACACGCCTCAAAATGACCCACCCATCTTTCGGCAAATGATCCGGAATATTGCGTGGATGCTGCTGTGGCTGACGATTATGGTGGCACTCACGCGCGGACCTCGCCCAGAACGGGTTCCTTACAGCCAATTTATTGATCAGGTTGAAAACGGTCAGGTCGCTGCCGCCAAAATTGGCTCTGACAAGATTGAATACACGCTCAAAGTGCTTCCTGGACTTGCTAATGATGGCGACGTTCCAGTAGCAGAAACCTGGATCACGACACCACTGGCTGTCGATGCAGAATTGCCGAGCATTTTGAGAACCCATGATGTCGAAATTACAGCCTTACCTTCTGACGGTGGAGGTGGATGGCTCTTTATCTTGTTTCCGTTGCTGCTGCTATGGATAATGGCAGGCTTTTTCTCAAATCGGATGCAGCCTGGTCCCGCACTCAATATCGGCAAAAGCAAGGCTCGAATTTATTCAGAAGGGGGAACTCGCATTACCTTTGAAGATGTGGCAGGGGTGGATGAAGCCAAGGCCGAACTGCAAGAGATTGTGGACTTTTTGCAACATGCGATGAAGTATACGCGACTTGGAGCAAAAATCCCCAAAGGGGTTTTGCTAGTGGGGCCTCCAGGAACAGGCAAAACGTTACTGGCGCGGGCGATCGCCGGAGAAGCGGGAGTTCCTTTTTTCAGTATTTCTGCATCAGAATTTATCGAGCTGTTTGTGGGGGTCGGTGCATCGCGAGTGCGCGATCTGTTTGAGCAAGCCAAGCGCCAAGCCCCCTGCATCGTTTTCATTGATGAACTTGATGCCTTAGGAAAGGCTCGCGCCGCGAAGAGCCCATTATCCGGCAATGATGAGCGAGAACAAACCTTGAATCAACTGTTAGCAGAGATGGATGGTTTCGAACCTAATGCTGGCGTGATCTTGCTCGCCGCGACCAATCGACCTGAAGTGTTAGATCCGGCTTTATTAAGAGCTGGCCGATTTGATCGACGCATTGTGGTCGATCGCCCTGATCGCCAGGGTCGGGAAGCCATTTTGAAGGTTCATGCGAAAACCGTTCATTTAGATAATGATGTGGTGTTAGCGAAGCTGGCGGCGCGAACCCCTGGATTTGCGGGAGCTGATTTAGCGAATTTAATCAACGAAGGCGCACTGTTGGCCGCACGAAAGAATCGAACAGCTGTAACAATGGCTGATTTTAATGAAGCCATTGAACGCATTCTCACCGGGCTAGAGAAAAAATCACGAGTGCTCAACGATCTGGAAAAACAAACAGTGGCGTATCACGAGGCTGGCCATGCCATTATTGGGACATTGATGCCTGGAACGGGCAGTGTTGAAAAAATTTCAATTGTGCCGCGTGGGGTCGCCGCGCTGGGTTATACGCTACAGCTTCCAGAAGACGATCGGTTTTTGATGATCGAAGATGAAATTCGGGGTCGATTGGCGACGTTGCTTGGAGGACGTGCGGCTGAAGAATTGGTGTTTGGGAAGGTCTCAACGGGAGCGAGCGACGATATTCAAAAAGCGACTGACCTTGCTGAGCGCTGCATCACGATTTATGGCATGAGTAAGATCCTTGGGCCAGTTGCAATTGAACGCAGTCAGTCTCAGTTTTTAGACGGTTTGCCTCAACCGCGACGGACGGTGAGTCCTCAGCTATCAGAAACCATCGACCACGAGATTAAAGATCTCATTGACCAAGCCCATCAGACCGCATCAGAGATTTTGATGCGAAATCGAGATGTCTTAGAGCGCATCGCCCTCACCCTGATTGATACAGAAAGTCTGGAGGGCGAGCAGCTGAAAACTTTCTTAGCTGAGATTCGGCCACCGTCAGATCTGCAGATCTGGCTAGATCAGGGGGGGCATCCCCAACCATCAGTATTGAGCTATCAGGAAAGGGGTAGAACGTATGAATCCGCTCATTAGCATCGTAGCGATCGCCACTCTCATCAGTGCAGGTATCTGGACATTGACCTATGTGGCAACTCATCATCGTTTTTCCAAAAGCTTGGCCAAGATCCTTTTGATTTTAGGGTTCGTCCTCTTGCTCTTTGGTTGGTGGTCTCCAGTGGCGTCCGCAACCCTGCACTTTTCGAAAGAAGCAAATCAGTGGGTGTATCAAGCGCAGCATGTGTTGTCTGATGCAGACGGGAATCTCTGGGAGGTGACTGTCCTCAAACCAATGAAAGAAGATCCTCAGGGGATTTCTCTATGGCTGATTACCCAGTCTTCGAGCATCCATCTGGATCCGCTCACGGCTCTGACGTTGACGACGGATTCGGGTAAACAGTTCACGGCGCCTAATATAACTCGCAAGCATTTTATTGGCGAGTTACCAGCACAACACATGGGTCACTATGATATTCAAGCACTACTTCCTGACTTGAAAGATGGGCGATCGCTTCAGCTACAGATTCCAACGCAATCAGAAACACCCATTACCCTTGAGATTTCCTCAGACGTTTTAGACGAATGGATCGACGTCGGGACGTGTGCCTATATACTGTGTCGTTAATTCTGCGCAGATACGTAACAGTCGCTTAAGTGGAGGGATGCAGATGCCTTTCAGCTCTACCTGGCGCCCGAACCCACTGATAGCTGACGAGATTGAGCAGTACCCCCACACCAAACAATAGCGCCATTAAACCGAGCTGATAGCTGGGGACACCAATGATGCTGTCCAAAATAAAATGTATTAGGTTCAGCACGGTGTAGGCCAAGGTCATGCCAAAATGCAGGCGACGGAATTGCCGAGACGAATAAAACGCACATCCGACAATGACCAGCATCGGTATGCAAAAAAATATCAGCATGAACCACATGACCGCATCCAGACTGATGTAGTCATGGGTGTGAGATTCGGTGACGCTGAGGCCGTGAAACAGCGGCATCAAGGCTAACTGTGTGTGAAATAGAGTTCCCAGTAAAAAGACTGTCCACAACGACGTAATCTTTGTGGCGAAATTGTTAATTGTTGGTTCGTACATCATCAGTACCTCGACACAATTAAAAAATAGATTCAAAACCTGCGCTCCCTGCGGCACAGGGTTTTAGCGATATCGATAATAGGCAGCACAAGCTCCTTCCGAGGACACCATGGGCGCACCGAGGGGATGTTCTGGGCAGCATAGAAGCCCAAATGCAGGGCATTCATGGGGCTTTTTCAGACCCTGCAACACAAGACCACTGATACAGCTTGTGTTGGTATGGGCAGGAGTAGCCTGAGCCTGGAACTGGCTAGCAAATCGGATCTGGGCATCCAGATAAAGATACGGTTCTCGCAGCCCTAAGCCACTGTGATCCAGGCTACCCAGCCCTCGCCAAACCCGAGGTACCACCTGAAATACCTGTTCCATTAGTTGCTGTGCCGATTGATTGCCTCGGGCGGTTACCGAGCGAGCATATTGGTTTTCAACCTCAGCTCGCCCTGATTCTAATTGCTGCACACAGAAATAAATTCCTTGCAAAATATCGATAGGCTCAAAGCCTGTCACTACAATCGGTATCTGATAGTGTTTGGCAATGCTGTGATAGTCTTCATACCCTGTGACTGTACACACATGGCCAGCCGCTAGAAACCCCTGCACTTGACAGTCTGACGACGATAAAATCATGTCCATCGCTGGAGGCACAAGAACGTGAGCAATTAATACGGAAAAGTTGTCAATGTGCTGTTGTCGCGCCTGATGGATGATCATGGCTGTTGCAGGTGCAGTCGTCTCGAATCCAACCGCAAAAAACACCACCTGTTGTGTTGGATTGGTGCGGGCCAAGGTTAATGCATCTAGTGGAGAATACACGATACGCACATCTCCCCCTTGGGCTTTGATGCTGAGAAAATCCGTGGAGGTACCCGGTACTCGCAGCATGTCGCCATAGGAGCAGAAGATGACATCCGGCTGAGCGGCTAGGATCAGAGCGTGATCGATTAATGCCGTGTCGGTGACGCAGACGGGACACCCTGGGCCATGAATTAGCGTGATTTCAGAAGGCAGAAGCTGATCCAGACCGTATTTAACGATGGTATGAGTTTGCCCGCCACAGATTTCCATCAGTGCCCAGGGTTGGGTAACGAGAGTGGCGATCGCCTCCACATACTCCTGCACAACGGTTGTATCTCGATACTCACTAACGTACTTCATGCCCGCTCTCCTGGAACAGATCTGTGAGAACAGCCCTGTCACGACTATCGTTGCTCACTCCCTCAAGCCCTGCATCGCCCACATAGATACCTAACTCACGAGCCGTCTCTACCCACGGGTTATCCAGGGTCACTGGGCTGGGGCAGTGGTGAGCCTGGTGTCGCTCTTTAATTAATGGCATCACAGTATCAAGCGGTTTACTGTCAACCTGTCCTTGAGACCAAATCACCATTTGCTGATAACGTTGTGCTTCGATTAGTTCAACGGCTTTACGTCCAAATGCTGCTGCAATGAGCCGATCAAAGGATGATGGGATGCTACTGCGCTGGATATGGCCTAAGGTCGTCGCGCGGGTTTCAATCGTCTCCAGTAGGCAAAAATCGGGCGACCCGGTCTGGCAAAGTGCCTGACTATGGTGCTGAATCTGTTGTGCTAAAACATCCCCGATGTATTTTTCTTTGGCTCCAGACTGATTACGAACCCCCTCGGCTACTACTACTAAAGCAAATTGGCGATCGCATTGTCGGAGGTTCACGATCTGCTGACAAATCCCATCAAGAATCGTGTTGTTGATTGTTGGAGTCAATTCTGGAATTAGAATCACATCCGCACCACCCGCAATCCCAGATTGCAGCGCTAAGTGACCTGCATCGCGCCCCATAACCTGCACAACAATGATGCGGCTGTGACTCGCAGCCGTAAAGGTAAGATCGTATAATGCTCGGGTAACCGTATCCACAGCGGTATTAAAACCAAGACAGCGCTCGGTAAACGGCACGTCATTATCAATTGTTTTGGGAATGGCAACCCAATTCCAGTCACCTTTCTGAGCCAGGTCATAGATAATATCGAGGCTTCCATCTCCACCCAACGCAATTAGTGCGTCTAGATCAAGCAGTTGATAGCCGTCGAGAATCTCTTGGGCAATTAAAGGATCGCTGGGATCTCCCTTATTCAGTGCACCAAGAATGCTACCGCTAAGAAACTGGAGAATGTCGACACCGTGAAGTTTCCCTGGAATATCAAAGCCGTGTTCCTGAAGACGAAGATCCTGACTATCACAATGGCTCTGCTCTAGATTGATCAGCCCCTGAGTGCCGTAAGGGATGCCGTAAACCTCCCAGCCTCGTCGGGTGGCACATTTAACGACAGCTCGAATCGCAGCATTCAGTCCAGGACAGTCGCCACCGCTGGTAAGGATGCCAATTTTTTTCGGGCGGGTTGAACGATTCATCATTAAGCTAAAACTCACCTATTGTGCGTATTTTGGTGGTTGTCCCCCACTTCCGGCGGGGGACAACCACGCCATTTCAATAGCTAACAACTTACTCTATGCTGTTTGTGTGGTGCTATTTTCAGAACCGATGGTCTCAGAAATGGGGGGTATCATTGGGTGATTCAGACTATAGGTCTGAATTGATTTAATGTATTGAGCACGCTCAAAGGCACTCGGATCCGGACAATTCATCTGGCTCATGCTACCTTGAAGCTGCTGAATCGACTCGTATTCATGCTCATGTAACCAGTGGCGCATTTCTTGGTCAACCGTGCGTAAATGATCAATGCCATGATGTAATAACGCGCTCACCATCATGGTGACATTGGCACCAGCCATCAGCAACTTAAGAGCATCGTGACCCCGGTGAATTCCGCCTGTCGCAGCAAAGTCTACTGGTAATGTGCCATAAAGTATCGAAATCCATCGCAGAGGCAAGCGTAAATCTTGAGGGGTACTCAACAAAACGTGAGGATATACCTCCAATAAATCGATATCAATATCAGGTTGATAAAATCGATTGAATAAAACTAACCCATCAACGCCTGTTTGTGAGAGTTGGCGAGTCATATTTGTCAGGTTAGTAAAGTAAGGACTTAGCTTGACGGCAACAGGAATATCCACAGCATAAGTGACTGCTCTGACAATATTAAGATAGATTTGTTCAAGCTGTGCAGCTGTTTGAGTTGGATCAGTGGGCACGACATAAAGGTTCAGCTCTAGGGCATCCGCTCCTGCTGCCTCAATTTGTTCTGCATATCCTGTCCACCCCCCAGTCGTCGATCCATTGAGGCTAGCGATGATAGGAATATCGACCATCGCTTTTGCAGCTCGGACATGGTCTAGATAGGTTTCGGCACTGACGTGGAAGAGAGGGTAATGAGGAAAATAGGAAAGTGCTTCGGCATAGCTCTCAGTTCCTTGAGTCAGATAAGCATCCAAATCAAACCGATCTTTTTGGAGCTGTTCTTCGAATAGAGAATGGAGAACGACTGCACCTGCTCCGGCATCTTCCATATGTCGGAGTTGTCCAAGTTCTTCGGTGAGCGGGCCGCAGGCACCTACGACTAACGGGGAGCGGAGATTGAGACCAAGATAGGTGGTGGAAAGCATAGTGTGAAGGAGGTGAAGGGGGTAAAGAGGGGACTGGATGAGTTTTTTATTCTGTTTGGTGTTCTAGTCGATCGAAAATGGTGGGGAGGGTACTGGCAGATTGAGTTCCGTAGCGGGCGAAGAGCGTCGCACCGAAGCCGAAGAGGGTGATAAAACTAACGAGCAGTCCTCCAATAATGGGAATCAGGCTGATGATGAACAGCACAAACAAGCCCAAGAAAAAATGCTGGACGTGGGCTTTTGGTTTGTGTCCGTGCAGCCGTTTTCCTAGCCAGACAGCGATCGCAGTTCCGCCAAATAGGCCAGTAAGCAGGGTTACTAGATTAACCAGTGGCAACAGAATCGCTCCCAAGATGCTGCCTCCGATGAAGACAGTCAGGATGGTGAGGGCTGCGATACCGCCAACTCCGTAAATCAAACTTGTGAAGGGGCGAGTGTGGACGGTAGAGGCGATCGCACTCACATGCTCTGGCAACAGGAGTAGTAACAAGAGTCCGGCGATCGCCGCAATCACGAAGCTCACCAACCAGAACACGACATTCCCGAGGTAGAGCGTGCCAAGGACGCCAAATCGTTGAAATATCCCGCTGAATTGTTCCAGAAACGTAAATTCACTGCCGTTTACAACTGCATTCTCGGCTCGAATAACGTAACCGCCAATCGCAAAGGCATCACCTTCAATCTGAACGTTTTCTTCTAATTGAACATTCCCGCCAACAGCAAAGACATCGCCCTTGACATTGGCTCCTTCCTGAACCGTCAGGTCGCCACCAATGGCGAAGGCATCATTGACAATTTGAGCGTCCGTAACAACGAGATCCCCACCGATTTTAAAGGCATCGTGCTCGGATGGGCTGGCCTGTGCTGGTAAGTAGCCACCACTGAGCCAAATCGTCCACAGCAATGCAAACAGGGCGATCAGCCACCATTTCAACGGTTTCCATTTCATTGAGTTCAATTTCATGGGTCTATGTCCTGAGTCAGGATAAGTAACAACGGTATCTGTGATGTTGATAGAGCGTGTCGTTCGGGGCGCTGCAATGGGAAATGGGATATCACTGATATTGCTCTACGGTTAATCATCCAAATTCGCTAAAGACTGATAGAGCTGCCAGCGCATCTGTACATCCTGCTGCACCTCTTGAAGCAATTGTTTCGCCTCTTGAGGGTGGCTGTGAGTTAGCATTTTGAAGCGATTTTCGGCATACATCGACGCTTCAACAGGCAGCGTGGGGGCGCGACTGTCCACAACTAACGGATTTTTGCCCTCTGTCCGACGGCGCGGATCATAGCGGTAGAGCAGCCAGCGGCCTGAATCGACGATCGCCTTTTGGTGGTGCATGGCCGTGGACATGTCAATGCCATGGGCAATGCAGTGAGAATAGGCAATGATCAGGGAGGGGCCATCGTAAGATTCGGCTTCTAGAAATGCTTTGAGGGTCTGTTCATCGCGGGCACCCATGGCGACACTGGCAACATAGGCGCTACCGTACGTCATCGCAATTAAGCCTAGATCCTTTTTCGCGCTGGTTTTACCCGCCGCCGCAAATTTGGCGACGGCAGCTTTGGGCGTTGCTTTCGACTGCTGCCCTCCTGTGTTGGAATAAACTTCAGTATCGAGAACGAGGACGTTGACGTTGCGATCGCCACTCAAGACATGATCCAATCCGCCATACCCGATGTCATAGGCCCAACCGTCGCCACCGACAATCCAAACACTTTTTTTGACAAGAGTGTCTGCCAGAGATAAGAGGCGCTGAAAGTTGACGTTTAGACCATCAGACACGCCATTCAGGTGCATATTCATGAGCATTGTTTTCAGATCCATCACCCGCTCTCGTTGCGCCACAATATCGGCTTCATCCGTTTGCGAGGCCTGGAGAATCTGATGTGCAAGGGTTGGTAATGTAGACTCTTGAAGATTCTCTGCGGCGGCAAGTTGTTCCAACAATTCACGGGCATATTCCATCTGTTTATCGATGGACACTCGGAACCCTAGTCCAAATTCGGCATTATCTTCAAATAAGGAATTTGACCAGGCCGGTCCGCGACCATGGTCATTCTGACTCCAGGGGGTGGTGGGTAGATTGCCACCGTAGATGGAGGAACATCCCGTGGCATTTGCAATCAAGAGGCGATCGCCAAAGAGCTGGGTCAGCAGTTTCAAATAGGGGGTTTCCCCACAGCCTGCACAGGCTCCTGAAAACTCAAACAGCGGCTCTTGCATCTGTTGCTGACTGATTTTGTGGAGATTAAGCTGTTGCCGATCAGGATTGGGTAGGCGCAAGAAGAACTCCCAATTGGGTTTTTCTTGCTGTCGTAGATCAGTCGTGGCGATATCGTCGTCACCTGTTGTAGTCATTGTGTTCGATTCGTCAGAATTATTCGCATCAGGTTTGTCCACCTCGTTCGCATCAGGCTTTTCTACGGGCTGATAAATGGGCTTTTCTACAGGCTTTTCTACAGGCTGATAAACGGGGGTCATGTTGATGGCTTTCAGTCGAGGGATTGATTTGTTTTTTGCAGGACAGATATCAACACAGATGCCACAGCCTGTGCAGTCTTCTGCCGCCACTTGGATCGTGAAAGCTTGACCGAGCCACTCGCGAGCCGCTGTGTGCTTAAAGGTATCGGGAGCATCGTCTAGCTGGTCTGGTTCATAAACTTTGCTGCGAATGACTCCGTGGGGGCAGAGCATTACACACTTGCCGCACTGAACGCACACATCGGGATCCCAAACTGGAATGGCCTGGGCGATGTTGCGTTTTTCCCACTGAGCCGTACCGGTTGGGTAGGTGCCATCACAGGGCAACGCGCTGACCGGAATCGTATCGCCCTGGCGTTGCATCATCCGGCCCAACACATTTTGTACGAAGGGTGGTGCTGTATCTGGAACTGGAGATTTAAGAGGTGGAACTGTTATATCGTGGGACTCCTGAGGAATAGAGACGTGATACAAGTGCTCGATTGTCCGATCGACGGCCTGCAGATTCATCGCCACGATCGCATCCCCTTTCTTGGCGTAGGTTTTGCAAATCGAGTTTTTGATAGCGGCGATCGCCTCGTGCTTGGGCAAAATCTTGGATAGGGCAAAGAAGCAGGTCTGCATCACCGTGTTGATGTGTCCTCCCATGCCGGCCTCACGCGCCACCTGATAAGCATTGATGGCATAGACCTGGAGCTGCTTTTGGAGAATCTGAGCTTGGATCCGATCTGGAAGCTGATGCCACGTTTCTTCAGGGGTATATGGAGAATTGAGTAAAAACGTTGCCCCCGTCATGGCTGGCCCCAAAATATCAAGCTGATCCAGCAGCATCCATTGATGGCAGGCAACAACATTTGCCTGCTCAATTAAATAGGGAGTATGGATGGCGTCAGAGCCAAATCGCAAATGAGACGTCGTCACCGAACCCGATTTTTTAGAATCGTAAACGAAGTAAGCCTGAGTATGATATTGAGTTGCTTCTCCGATAATTTTGATCGTGTTTTTGTTGGCCCCCACCGTTCCATCAGCCCCTAAGCCATAGAAGATGGCGCGGACTGTTTGTGCCGATTCAATGGAAAAATCAGCATCGTAACTCAGGCTGGCATGGGTCACATCGTCATTAATGCCGATGGTGAAGTGATTTTTCGGCCCAGCCAGGTTGCGTTGAAACCCGTCGAGCAGCAAGTTATCAAACACAGCCTTGACCATAGCTGGCGTGAACTCTTTCGATGACAGTCCGTAGCGTCCTCCCACGACCACTGGGAACTCGTTGTGCACGGTCGTAAATCGTTGCTCTAACAACGCCGTGAGCACATCTAAATAGAGAGGTTCGCCTGCGCTGCCTGGCTCTTTGGTGCGATCGAGTACGCTAATGGCTTTAACCGTGTCAGGAAGTGTAGAGGTAAAACGTTTCGCGTCAAATGGGCGATAGAGTCTTACTTTCACAACCCCAACCTTCTCTCCCTCGTCATTGAGGGCATCGACTGTTGTCTGAGCCGTGTCACAACCGGAGCCCATCAGGACAACCACGCGCTCTGCATCAGGGTCTCCGTGATACTCAAATGGTTTATACTGTCGTCCCGTGAGTTCTGCAAACGTATCCATCACCTCTTCGACACCGTCTGCACCCTTCTGATAGAAAGGATTCACGCTCTCCCGCGCCTGGAAGAACACATCTGGGTTTTGGGCCGTCCCTCGAATGACGGGATGATCGGGGCTGAGCGCCCGCTGACGATGCTCGTCAATTTTGTCATCGTCAATCAGTACCTGCAACGTTTCCTCACCCAACAGCTGAATTTTCTGAATTTCATGGGAGGTGCGAAACCCGTCGAAAAAGTGGATGAATGGAATGCGGCTATTCAACGATGCCGCAGTGGCGATCGCCGCCATATCCTGGGCTTCCTGCACTGAGGCTGAACAGAGGAGTCCAAACCCCGTGCTGCGAGCCGCCATCACATCACTATGATCACCAAAAATAGAAAGTGCCTGAGCTGCAACCGACCGAGCTGCGACGTGAATCACGCATGGGGTCAACTCACCTGCAATCTTGTATAGATTCGGCAACATCAACAGGAGTCCCTGAGAAGCTGTAAAGGTGGTGGTGAGCGATCCAGTTTGGAGCGCCCCGTGAACGACTCCGGCAACGCCGCCTTCACTTTGCATTTCCACAATGGAGGGAACCGTGCCCCATAGATTGGGCTTGTTGCTAGCAGACCAAGCGTCGGCCCACTCACCCATGGGAGAAGCCGGAGTAATGGGGTAAATTGCAATAACTTCATTGAGAGCATAGGCCACCCGAGCGGCGGCTTCGTTGCCATCCAGAGTAGCGAACTGTGTTGTAACGGGTGCAATGGTTTGCATGGGTAACCCTCAACCATTTGAATCAATTTGGCATCAACCTGTATCGACACGCATGGATAGCAATGAACGAGGGGGGAGAGCACCATCATATTTTGGCAATCTTGTGCTAATTGGTTGCCAAAACATCATGGCGGTTCTCGCGTTAAGTCAACGGCTATCGGTGTCTATGTCCACAGGCTAGGAAAAGAGTTTGAGGAACTTATGAGGAGAAACCCACTTCTCATGATGATGTTCTGGATGACGATCATTGGCCTTAACGTCATCAAATCCTCACAAGTTCTTCAGATTTGAATTCTATGATGATTCTAGAGAGCAGTTCGTTCATGGCTTTTTGCTAAACCCTTCCTCAGAAAGGTGCAAGGGGAAGGCAAAAGTCTTGACTTCTGTCGTGTGATGACAGAGTGCTGCTGCTCTAAAGAAGAACCTTATGAAGAGCCCGATGAAGAGACTGTTGATGCAGAGAGACTGTTGAATACTCTTACCCTGATGTCTAAGCCCTCCCATGAAGACAAGGGACAGAGAGATGCTCTGCTTCTGCACAGTCTATTTGAACAGTTGGGATCATTCTGTGATTACGTAGCGCCCTCATTTCAGTATGAACGAACCCATACATTGAGGGAGTGCTCTCCTCTTTTTCCGCTGAGGATACTGTTGCTAACGTTATCAATTGTTAGGAGTCTTAGAGATGCGTACGCTGTGTGTTGATGCTGATGTCAGGAAAAAATTTGAGACAATCTCAGACAAGTTTCCTGCCAGTCCATTGAAGGATTTGGAGCAAGATTTTTGTACGTGCTTTGATTTTATGCCGAGTGAAGATTATGAGGAAGCCTGTCGGCAGGCTCGGCGTGAAGAAATGAAAGCCAAGGCCTATAAAGATGTGATGATGGCGTTTCTGAAATATATCAATTTTTTGGTGGAAGATACGAACGTCATGGGGAGTTCACACTTGGTAGTGACAGCCTATGAGGACACGTTTAAGTCTGCGATTGAGCGCTTTGAACAGCTGGAATGCGACTTAGATAAACTGAAAGTGACTTCCAATGATAGGTAGTCATCAGTAGGTGGTCACAATTAACTGTAAAACCCATAAAACCCTGCGCCGCCCGTGTGCAGGGTTTTGAGTTTGTTTTTAATTGTGTCGAAGTACTGAGAAACAGGGTCACAGTAGGAGGATGGAATGCTATTCTCCTACTGTGACCCTGTTTCTATGACTTGTATTGACCTAACCTTAGTCGCTCTCCCACGCTTCGTTTCCGAGTAAGTCACAAATGCGATCGCGCAACAGAAACTCGTTGTCCTCTAAATCAATTTCCAAACACTCCCATTCCTGGTTTGGAATATATCGACAGATAGTATAAATCGGTTGTTGGCGATCGACGACGCCTTGATGAACGAGTTCACGAGCCTCATCCCGCAGCATGTCGAACGTATAGATCCGTTTCTGGAGTGTCGTAACCATAAGTCGTACCTAGGGCGATCGCTAGAATAGAATGTTCTGCTCCACGTGTTTAACATACAGAAAAATCTTGAGGAACTTATGAAGACGCAGCAAATGCTGAGATGAGAACCCCTCAAGGAGCTAATCGCTAAACATACCAGGTAAGTTGTTAGTTATTTAAATGGCGTGGTTGTCCCCCACCTTCCGCGGGGGACAACCACCAAAATACGCACAATAGGTAAGTTTTAACTTATCTCCCTCTGTAGCATTAGAATGACGTCCATACAAAAAACGATCGTGTCGTCGATTCAGGCGACCCTGCCAAAATTCAATCTGATGGGGCACAACTCAATAGGAATGATTGAGGTTGAGTAGATATCCGATTAGTCCTCTTCTTTGCCATGATCACTGGATTCACTGGATTCTGGACGCTCAATCACCACGGTTAGATGAGCAACCATCGCGCCAATGACGCCGACAGCAGCCACGACTGGAAAAAATATGGTTCCAATGGTTCCTCCAATGATGCCAACCGTCATTGGAATCTCAATCAGCGTATGGCCATTGTCATCTTTAATGCTGATGCGGCGAATATTTCCCTGGTGGAGAAGGTCTTTGATCTTTGTGACGAGGGCATCACCAGAGATTTTGAATTCCTCGATCGTTACTTTCTCGGTCGTTTCAGCCTCCGCTTCGGTGGCGACAACGTTAGACTCAACGACATCTGAGGTGGTAGGGGTTTCTGCAAAATTTGTATCCATAGTCTCAGTCTCCAGAGCTACACCCACAGCATATCAACTGCGTTGTGAGGAAGTTATGGGGGTTTCGTGTTAAGTAGCTAGCCGTCATTAAACGTACCTTCCCAAATCCTGTGCCGCCCGCGCAGCAGGCGGCACAGGATTTGGGGTTTGGGCTTTAATTACATCCAGGTACTTCGTTGCAAACCCTCATAAGTTTCCCAATTTTTTTGAGTTGTATAAAGAGCAGAACTCTCAATACATTTCAACAGCCAACGCTGAGCACCCGTGGTGATGTCTTAGCAGATGAAAAGAGACACAGCTAATGAGAAACTCGCTCTATATCAGCACAACCGAAGCCGGTAGTGGGAAAGCCTTGGTTGCCCTGGGTATCATCAACCTCATTTTCAGAAAAACTGCGAAGGTAGGATTTTTCAGACCTGTCATTCAACTGCCTCAACACACATCAGCACAGGGCGATCGCCCTAATCAACGAGATGAAGACATTGAGCTTCTGATCCAACACTTTAACTTGCAGCAAACCTATGATGAATCGTTTGGCTTGCGATCGCACCACGTCAGTGATTTGATGGGACGCCATCAGATTGAAGAGGCGATCGCCAGTATTCTTGAAAAATTCAAAGTACTGGAGAACCGGAATGATTTTGTCCTTTGTGAAGGGTCAGACTATTTGGGAGAAGGCTCCGCGTTTGAATTTAATCTCAATCAAGAGATTGCCAAAAATTTAGGATGTCCGATTTTGGTGTTGGGAAATGCTGATAACAGAACGGTAGAGGACGCACTACGCCCCATACAAATTGCCATTGACACCTATCGAAAACATCACTGTCACATTGTGGGTATTGTTCTGAATAAAGCTGCTCCCGATCAGGTAGACACCTTAAATGCAGCATTAGAAAGCTGCTACGGTCACACGGATTATGAGTTGGCGGTCATCCCCTACGATCAAAAACTCATGAGTCCCCGCATGCAGGATATTGTTCAACAGCTTCAAGCAGAGGTTCTGTATGGACGCGATCAATTGGGGCGTCTGGTGTCTCATATCTTAATCGCAGCGATGCAAATGCAGCATGCTCTCACATGGCTCAAAGAAGATAGCCTGATCATTACGCCTGGCGATCGTGGTGATGTCATTGTGGGAATGCTACAAGCCCATCAGTCCATCAACTATCCCAATCTGGCCGGTATTCTGTTATCCACAGGGCTAAAGCCAGAGGCATCCATTGCAAAGCTCATTAAAGGACTCTCGGAACCGCTGCCGGTTCTCTCCGTGAAGACGGACACGTATACAACAGCATCTCAAATTAACGATGTTCATAGCATGCTCAAACCGGATGATCATGAAAAAATAAGCTTGAGCATTCATACTTTTGAACGCTATGTGGATCTTGTTCGCTTAGATGAGCAGGTCAATCTTGTGCAGTCTCTAGAGATGACGCCGCGACTGTTTGCCTATACCCTCATGCAACAGGCGAAAGCGGATCTAAAGCATATTGTGCTGCCAGAAAGCGGTGATCCTCGCATTTTGAAGGCAGCGGCGATACTGCGATCGCAACACCTTGTCAGGCTCACGTTGCTGGGCAAACGGCAGGATATCGACCCGATTATCAAGCACCATGGCATTCAGCTTGATCTTGACGATTTAGCCATCATCAACTCAGCAGAAAGCCCTCAGTTAGAGGAATATGCCCGCACCTTCTACACCCTGCGAAAGCATAAAGGAGCGACTCCTGACATTTCCCACGACTACATGTTAGATGCCACCTACTATGGCACGATGATGGTCTATCGGGGGGATGCTGATGGCATGGTGTCGGGAGCAGTCCACACCACCCAACACACCATTCGTCCTGCGCTTCAACTCATCAAGACAAAACCGGGGATCTCCCTTGTATCGTCGATTTTTGTGATGTACCTGGGAGACCACGTGCGCATCTATGGAGACTGTGCCGTGAATACGACCCCGAGTGCTGCTCAGCTTGCCGATATTGCGATCGCCTCAGCGGATACAGCCCAATTGTTTGGAATTGACCCTCGGGTTGCATTGCTGTCATACTCTTCGGGAGATTCAGGCCAAGGGGATGCTGTCGAGAAAGTCCGTCGTGCAGCTCAAATTGCCCAAGAACAACGCCCTGATTTGAAGCTAGAAGGCCCCATTCAATACGATGCAGCCGTTGATCCAGAGGTGGCTAATCACAAGCTCCCAGGGTCAGTGGTCGGTGGACGTGCTAATGTGCTGATATTTCCTGATTTGAATACCGGCAACAATACCTACAAAGCCGTCCAGAGAGAAACAGGGGCGATCGCCATTGGGCCGATTCTACAAGGGTTGAAAAAACCTGTGAATGACCTTAGTCGGGGCTGTACTGTGGATGATATTGTCAATACGGTTGTTATTACAGCAATTCAGGCTCAGAAAGCGTCGCCAATTGCCTCCGAGTCCTCATAAGTTCCTCAACTCATATTTCTACACTAAGGAATAGGAATGAAATAAGTACCTGGACATAATTAAAACCAAAACCCCAAATCCTGTGCCGCCCG
>JBCCWF010000018.1:0-28359 GCA_039194035.1 Cyanobacteria bacterium P01_E01_bin.6
GCTCCCCAGGTTTTTGGTTTTCAGTTTAATCACACTAAGCTACTTAGACTCGCGATTGGCTGTATATGGGTTATAGAGCACTGATTAGAGAAATTAAGAAGCGTTGTCGGGCGATCGCCTTTTCAATGGTCTGTGGATGCTTGTTGGTCTTCCAATGCGTTTTCCTGAGTCCACCAGCCCAAGCCGAGACATGGGTTATGGTTGCCAAGTCTGACATCAATCAAGAACAGCAATATGTGGATGCAGATTCGATCAATGTTCTCGATTCTGCTGTTCAGATCAAAACCTATTGGGGCTTTCTAGATCAGCCGGATTCGATTCACTACGCCACAACAGAATATCGGTGTGAAACCGAAGAATATCGAGATGTCATTGTGAATGGTAAGAGAACTGGTGCGAGGTGGCAGTCAGTCGGCGGTGATAAACTCAACCGCGCCGCAATGACCTATAGTTGCCAGCACGTTTCCAATCGATAGGTTTCCAGGCTGATCAAATATCACGTGCCTCTGACCACTTCTTTAGCTCTTCCAAAACCCCTAATTCAGTACATCCGAAGCCTGTAATTTTGTAGGCGACAGCAATCGGTTTGGTGCTGATGACTTTTCACTCTAATAAACCCATTAAACGTCATCACGGTAGGACGACGGGCGGAGGCTAAGACTAATTTGAAAAAAGCCATCGTTTGAACCAACGGGTCAGAGTGGGCATGACGATATAGCTCAAGATGGCGACAGAGATGGCGACTTCGATCAGCATTTGCAAGAGCCAATGCAACGAGCTGAGTACAGGAGCGATAATGGGGCCAACCACTAAAGACACTGCGATGACGCCAACCCAAACGAGAATTGCTTGCTTATATCGTTTGGGTGCCATGCTTCCAGGTTGTTTTGGCAATTGAAACCATGATTCCAAGCCTGTCAAAATCTGGATATGTTCCTTGGCTTCAATTAACGGTTTTGCTCGCTCAATCCATCCCTTGCGAATGTCGGAATGGAGCCACCCTGTGAGGTGATCGCAGGTGTCAAACTGTAAGACAATCACATAGTCTGGCGATGAATCAGATTGAGGACGCAAAATACTGACACCTAAGTGTCCATCAAACTCTCTGGCGGCGGCGGCAATGCCTCGAATCCATTCTTCATAGCCCTTCTCGCGTCCGGCTTTTACCCGATGAGAAATTACAGCGGTAACGTGATGAGATGTTTGAACAGTAGATTGACTCATAGGGAATCGGTTTGAGAATAATCGGCTTGAACGCTAAGTATCTGGACTTCATTAAAGCAAAACACCCTAACTCCTGTGCCGCCTGCGCAACGAGCGGTACAGGAGTTGGAAGGGTACGTTTCATGATGGCTCGCTACTTATCAGATGAGTGAATCATAGTAGCAGCTCAAGACCTGGGTCAGTATGGCAGGGCGAACGCTTAGGCAAACGGGAGACAATCACAACCGATGGGTTATATCAATAGTGATATTTTTCAGTAGTGATATTTTTTCAGTTATTGGATCATTTCAAAGATACTGGCCAGGTAGCGTCAGAATCGCCTCTTCGGACGAGTTAGGGACATGAATGGCAGAGTATTAGGATGGTGATGGCGATTCGCCTACTATCAAAACCCATACTCCCTAACCTATGACAGACCCTCACGATTCGTCGAATAACTCGATTCAAGCTCATTCAGACGATATCCGTCTCCTTGTCCTAGATATTGATGGAACCATTGCAGGGGAATCAAATCAGATTCGCCCAGCTGTGCTTGATGCGGTGAAAGCCGTTCAGCAGCAAGGTATCCAGGTGGCGATCGCCACTGGACGCATGTACTGCTCTGCCCTTCGATTTCATGAAGCGTTAGGGTTGTCCTTGCCTCTGATTGCCTATCAAGGGGCGATGATGAAAGATCCAATCACTCAAACCGTGCATCGACACTGGCCTGTATCCCAAGACATTGCAGCTCGACTATTGGATGATCTAGAGCATCCTGACCAAAAACATCGACTGTCTGTTCACTTCTACATTGACGATCAGCTCTACGTTCGGGACTTGACTCCAGAAACACGGGAGTATGCTGAGCGCTCGGGCGTAAAACCCATTGCCGTAGGCGATCTGCGTGAGGTTCTGCATCGCGATACGACAAAAATTCTTGCCTTGAGTCGTGATCCTGATCTGATTAGCTCGATGCTGGCTTCCTTCCGGCAACAATACACGCCTGCAGAACTATATTTCACCAAATCGGTCGCCACGTTTTTTGAAGCCGCGAACCCAAAGATTAATAAAGGAATTGCCGTTCAATTCTTGGCAGAAGAGATGCTCGGACTCACAGCCGCGAATGTGATGGCCATCGGAGACAACTTCAATGATGTCGAAATGCTCCGGTATAGCGGCATTGGTGTGGCCATGGGAAATGCCCCAACAGACGTTCAAGCTGACGCAAATTGGGTAACCGATGATGTGGAAGCCGATGGCGTGGCGATCGCCATCCACAAATTCTTGCTCTAACGCGTCCGCAATCGCCACACTTTGATGGTTTTATCAGAACTGCAGCTGATAAACGTTTTTCGATCATGATGAACGGCGATCGCATTCACCGAGTCAAGATGATCAATCAACGTATCAACCAGATTTCCAGTTGGAATATCCCAAATTCGAATGGTCTTATCACTACTTGCACTGAGCAATAAACGCCCATCAGGCATAATGGCAATCGAATTTACATCTCGGCTATGACCTTGGAAGGTATGCAGAGGAGCACCATCAGGCAAATGCCACAGACGAATCGTCCGATCCTTGCCCGCACTCGCTAGCACCTGACTATTTGGGCTGATGGCAAGGGTATGGACGGCACCGTGATGACCCGACAATTCGGTCACGCGCTCGGCCGTTCGCATACTCCACAACCGAACAATTTTGTCGAGACCACCACTGACAAACAGTCGCCCATCAGGGGTTGCCGCTAATGCCTTTACCATGCTCATCACACCAAATGGCGTTTTGAGTAGTTTTCCAGTCGCTAACTGCCACACACGAATCGAGCGGTCTTCTCCTCCCGTCATCAAAAATTGCCCATCTGGACTCACTGCTAGCGCAGTCACATCACGGATATGACCCGACAATGTCCGAACTAGTTTCCCAGAAAAAGCATCCCAAATTTTTATTCTGCGATCGTCGCTACAGCTCAATAAAAGCGTCCCATCAGGGCTAAACGTAACCGCATTTACCCCACGCTCGTGCCCCGTAAGCGACATCATTAGCTCTCCTGTCTGGAGATTCCAGAGCTTGACTGTGTCATCTAGGCTACTGGTTGCAAACGTATTCGTCACTGGGCTAATGGCAACATCGGTGACCCAAGAAGAATGGCCAGTAATTGTGTAAACACACCGACAATATTTCGACCGATAGCCACTGGAATTTCGCCCAGATGCTCCTGATGTTGAGGGACGAGAAACCGACGGACTGGAATTAGACGGTCGAGAGGTCGGTTGCCGAGAAACAGGCTGCCGAGACGCTGGTGGACGGGATGATGAATCATGAGGATTACCCCTTGGAGAGCCTGAACTGCGTCGCTGAGACCGAATTTCGGATGTTTGACCAGATGAGTTCGTATTCGATGAACGCTGACGGGACTGAGGCATCGAGGAAAAGGTCGAGCGAACAGAAGAATGACCTGGCGACGGGGCAGGATCTCGCCCATGCGTCGTGCCCAGTGTTTCAGAAGAATAGGCTGCCGCCACATGACCACTGCCATCTTGCAAATCTTTCAACACATCATTAGCTGACTGGTATCGCTCATTCACTAAATCTTTCAGCATCCGATTCAGGACATGGGCCAGCTGATCACTCACGACATTGCCTTTGTCAGCCATGCGTTGTTGCCAAACCCATTCGCCACTCAGCGGATCGTATAGGTTCTCTGGTTTCATCCGTGTCAAGAGGTGAATTGAGGTTGCTCCTAGGCTGTAGATGTCACTGGCTGGGTAAGCGCGTCCTCCTCGAAATTGCTCAATGGGTGAATAACCTTCAGTTCCAATCCTCGTTCCTGCCTGTTCTGAAAAATCGGAGCTGAGCTGCTTCGCCACACCAAAATCAATCAGCATCAGTCGATCATCACGTTGCCGCCGCAAAATGTTCATCGGGGTAATATCTCGGTGGATCACCTGACGATCATGGATGAATTGAAGAACAGGCAGCAACGACAGAAGAATTTCGCGGATTTTGGCTTCGCTAAATATGCCGTTTTGATTTAACTCTTGGAAAAGATTTTGTCCTTCAATATATTGCTGAACGAGATACAGATAAGCTTCGTCTTCAAAATAGGCGAGTAGTGTTGGGATTTGAGCATGTTCTCCCAACTCATTGAGCCGAATTGCCTCTTGATTAAAAAGCTGAATTGCCTTATCCAGCGACTTGTTTCCCTTCACTTGGGGGGAGAATTGCTTGATGACACAATTTGCATTCAGACGATCATGATCTTGGGCAAGATATGTCCGCCCAAAACCTCCATATCCGAGCAACCGAATCGGTGTGTAGCGACCCCGCAAAGACATGATGAGAGGCTGACCACAGCTCTGACAAATTTTCGCTTTATCGGGGTTACTCGGATTTGAACAGTGTGGATTGAGGCAACAAATCATGGTTGCTTACAGGAAGTTTCAGAGGCAGATCCTATCAGAAATTCAGTGAGGTGCGTGTCGTGAAATAACCATTCCAGGGAATGCCCATCATTCACAAACACAATACTCAAATGGGTTAGGTTGACCCCTACAAAAAAAGGCGTATGCACAATGATTGAGTGTCTCAAGTATGCCGTGAATTTACGGAAAGACGTTAAAGACAACGCAATTCGTTTCATTCTTATTTCTTAGTCTTTATCGGTCAAGTGCTCTATGGTCACTCGCCGTGCCAGGCTTTTTTAGATACGTCAATAGCTGTTGAAACGTACTCTTCCAAATACTGTAACGCTTGCTCAGCAAGCGTTACAGTATTTGAAATTTTGGTTTTCACTACGTTCAGATCCTTATGGATTTTTCAGATATTGCATAAGACTACATAACAGCAATACCACTATGACCACTACAAACACAATTATTGTCTTGCATTTATAACGGCTTGACGAAAACCGATAACCACCAAAATATTAGACAGCGTGAGAAATGCCTCAGCACCACCATGTAATACATCAATATTGGCAAGTGAGTCGTTGTATACGACCTTGGCGTAGATGCCAACTGGAATTGTTACCGCTACAAACACTAACGTCCCGTAAAATCCCATCAGTGCTAAGCGTGGGGTTTGCCCTGATCGAGTCAAAAACCAAAGAAATCCCAGGTAGGGGAAAAGGGAAATAGCGAATAAGGCGTCTTTAGAAATCATGGTTTTGGTTGTTCAATTCGAGTGGTGACGCAGAATACGCTGTTTTGATGAAGAGCAGCATCTTGGTCATGATGTGCCATCGTTGTGGGACCCTAACGCAGCGTCTTGATATGGCGTCATCATGATTCTTCAGACGAAGCCTCACGAGTGCTGGAGCGACTATGTCGCCAGATGACGAATGCCGCCAAACATAGCGTACAGTTGCCAAGCACAGTCATCGCAGCCTGCAAAGTGACGAGCCATTCCAGGGACAGTGCGTTGTCAAAGAAATGCCACGTACAGGCACACATGGCACTGACGAGTGCTGGAAACATAGCGATCGCCAAATAACGCCATGCGGTCACACGACTGGCTTCAGCATATAGCCAGATAAACCAAATAGCGGCGATCCATTCAAGCACACTTGATATGTGGATGATCCAGGTTGGAATCGAGAGTGCATTCATGAGGACTTCATTTCCGTTTCTTTTTTGACTTATTGTAAGAGGTGAACTGAGCCAAGCGTGTTGGCCCAAAGCAAAATTTTAGAGAGCCAAGGTTTTAAGGCATGCGAGTGGCGCTGTGCGGCTATTACGGAATGGATAATGCAGGAGATGAGGCGCTGTTGGCTTCGTTGCTTCAGATGCTTCCCCCCCACGTCACTCCTGTCGTACTATCCGGCAATCCTTCGCAAACTCGTGCTCGCTATGGTATCACTGCCTGTAATCGGCGATCGGTACGAGCCGTGATAGATGCATTGCGCAGCTGCGATGCATTTATCTGGGGAGGGGGAAGCCTCATGCAAGACGCAACCAGCGCATTCAGCCCGTTTTATTACGGAGGGTTAATGCTGCTGGCACAACAGATGGGACTCAAGACAATTGCATGGGCTCAAGGATTAGGGCCGCTCCACCGGGGCACAACCCGGTGGATCACCCAGCGCTCGCTCGTGTATTGCAATGACATCAGCGTTCGAGATCCGGGGTCGGCTCAATTGCTGAAGCAATGGAATATTGCCTGTCATCTTGCCCCTGACCCGGTGTGGGCTCTTGAGTCCGTGCCCGTACCAGGACTCTGGGATTCGCCCGCCCCACGGGTTGCCGTTGCGCTGCGTCCCCATCCAGCGCTGACGGCTAAACGGCTCGATGTTTTTATTCAGGCTCTGACGAGTTTTCAGCAAGCAACGCAGGTTCACCTCTTATTGATTCCGTTTCAACCCAGCAATGATGTACCGATTGCAAAAGCCATTCATACAGCGATACCCAATGCTTCTGAGATTCTCGTGTTGAATGATCCTCATCAACTCAAAGGAGCCTTTAAGGGCGTTGAAATGGCGATCGCCATGCGATTTCATGGGTTGATTATGGCCGCTGCTTTGGAATGTCGATGTTTTGCCGTGAGTTACGATCCAAAAGTTGACCAGCTGATGCACGATCTTAATCTCCCTGGATGGAAAATTGCTGAGATGCCAGAGAATCCAAATGATATCTGCACAGCATGGTTAGACCACTATGCCAATGGGGTGGGTCTCTCGGATACTCAAGTCGCGGCCTTGGCCGATCGGGCATTAATCCATCAGCAATTGTTAGAAGCCCAATTAGCGAATCCCTAACGACTTAGGGCGATCGCCCAAACTCCCATTTCTTGGTTGCAATTGTGAGAAGCGGGTGCCAAGTCGTGATCTCAAAGCTCCAATGGATCATGGTGCACATGTCGATATTGGTTCACTTGGTTTCTTGGTCTATGAAAGACACTGCCAAAAAATGAGACGCAGTTCGGTATTATGATGAAAGCTCATTTCAGAACAAGTGCCATGCTGACCTTAAAAATTGCTGTTTACATCGTCGTTTTCTTCTTTATCGGAATCTTTATCTTCGGATTTTTATCAAATGATCCGGCTCGGAACCCAAATCAGAAGGACTTTGAGTAAGTAGTTTTAGCCCTAACAGGTAAACACTCAGCAGCGAAGGCTGTGTTTCAGATTGTTGTGTTCTGTTTTGCATGGGTTGATGCCAATTGTGTCGAAATTGGTTGACCTCTGCTAATGTGACACGAGTAGCAACGACACGAAACGAGCCATCACAGATGATTGTCTTGATGCTGAGAGCAATGAAACACTTGCTCTACGGGCAACTGCTGGTTCGAACCGTTTGTGGTTGTCCATTGTGATTTGACACGTTTTGAGTATGCCCTATCCGGTTTTTCCGCCTCCACCATCACCCGTGGTGGAGGTGCAGCCTTACTCGGTTGACAATACAAATCATGTCAATCCTCCATCTGATGACAGTACTAGTGCTTTAGGAAATGAGAGCACCGTTGACCAGCAAGTAGGCGATCGCTCTCAGACATCAGAGTCGAGACGTTTATCAGAGGTACCCAACTGGCCATCGCTGCTTGCCAGTCCTGATATCTTTTTAACAGAATTCTCGAATCCATCAATCACACCTCATCCCGGAACTCAGCTTGCTGAGTACGAGCGTGGGATAGCCGAAGCATCTCTTTTGGGCAATGACTTGAGCGTCAGAAATGAGATGTACGCATCCCCTTCTCCTTGGCAGCAAAATCCTTCAGGACAACCACTACACTATCAATCAGCGGGTGTGCAGTCATCTTTCCATGAAATCGATGACTTATCGATTCAGACATCATCAGCTATGGCGGTGAGTCCTGGGACTGATGGAAGCGCTATTTTTGCAACAAAATCATCGACTCAACTACAGGAGGCATTGCGCTCCATTGCGCACGCACCTCTGAGTACTCGTTCAAACAATTCACTGCCGACTGCCTCAGAACAAGACATTGATACCTCAGAGAATGTTGTCCTTGGGCAAGAGACATTCAATGAAACGCCTGGTCTCAACGATGACGCGGCGCATCAAACGACTCAAATGAGCAATGACATGAAAGTGTTTGATGCTCGACTTGTTGAGCCATTGGAAGATGTGCTGAGTGAGCTTTACTTGTTTGCGCAGCAGGCTGAGCAAGACAGTTTAGAGTTGTTGGATGACATCCCATCTGGCACAACACCCCTCCCTCAACCGTCTGGAGGGGAAATTTTGGTGATTCCCGTGGATGGGGTTCCGACGCAGTCGGTTCCGGCTGATTCGTTAGATGACATACCCATTCTTGGCGAACCCATCCCCACAGACGTTAATCTCAACGAGTTACCAGAGACCGAGTTACCTGAAGGGGAATTGATTGAGGAAACAGACCTAACGCTCCCCGAATCGTTACCGCAAACTGAGTCAGGCGTTCCTGCGGAACCTATCCCTTTGCCGGCGGCAGGTCAAGGAGATGTCATTGAATTGACCTCCGATCGCCAAATTTACGACACCCAGCGACGGGTTTTTATTGCAGAAGGCAACGTTGAGATGCGGGTGAGGGGTTCGATTCTCAATGCTGATCGGGTGCAGGTGAATCTGCCCAACAAAATTGCCGTGGCCGAAGGTGATGTGTTTTTCACCCGTGGCGAGCAAGTATTGAGGGGCGATCGCATCGAATATAATTTGGTGCTTGAAGAAGGCTCTGTGATTGATGCACGAGGGGAACTCTTTTTACCTGGGGTGAGCACAGACATACAAGCCAACCAGACCGATGCATCCTCACGCAGTGACGCCCCTCCCTTAATTGACCAACTCGCCCGAGATCAGCCTCCCGTACAAGCCGCTTCTGCGGTTGGAGGAGTCATCTTTGGCGGCTCTGTCGGGTCTCAGCGCGGTCCACAAAGCGGGGCAGGTGGTGGGGAAGTTCGCCAGGTTCGGTTTGAAGCGGATACCATCGATTTTTACCCCGGTGGCTGGGAAGCAACCAATGTCCGCATTACGAACGATCCATTTTCACCGCCAGAGCTAGAACTAAGAACAAGCCAGGCAACATTCCGCCAATTATCTCCAACTCGGAGTGAGTTAGTTGCGCGTCGTCCTCGCCTCGTTTTCGACCAAGGGTTATCGGTTCCACTCTTCCGCCGCCGATTTGTCTTTGACGAAAACAGAAGCAACGCAGCCGCTCTGGCTCAATTTGGTTTTGATCAAGACGATCGTGGAGGGCTGTTTATTGAGCGGGAGTTTGAAGTCTTAGCAAACCCGATTGCTCGATTCAGCGTTCGGCCTCAGTTTTTCATTCAGCGCGCATTTGACCGCGAAGACGATGATGATGGAGGCGATTTCTCTCTTGCGGATGCTTTTGGAGTGATTGCCAATCTGGATATCACGATTGACGGCCGCACGTCCATTGATAGCCGCCTTGAGTTAACCAGTTTTGATCTTGCTGATTTTGAAGATGAAGGAAGGGCAAGTGTCCGGGTTAATCGTTCCGTATTACCAATCAACTTATCCAATCGTAATCAGCCCCAATTTCACAATCTCACCGCAGAATACAGCTTTCGCGATCGCCTCTTTAATGGAACTCTTGGATTTCAGACCGTTCAAGAAACCTTTGGCTTGGTGCTGACATCGCCCCAAATTCGGCTGACCCGAGATGACCGATTTAGGCAAGGCTTGGATCTCACCTATCAAGCGGCCATTCAAAGTGTTAACGCAAACGTTGCAGCAGATAGCCGACAAGACTTGCTTGGGGATCCTCCCTTCGACAGCATCCGAGCAACGCTCGTCCGCTATCAATTAGCGGCTCAGCTGAGGCAGAATTTTATTGTTTGGCAAGGCATTCCTCTCCCGGCAACGCCGGAGGAGGGGGTGAAATACACGCCTAATCCAGTCGTTCCCTTTATTTCCATCATTCCCCGCATCCAAGGCATTGCTAGTTTCTACAGCAACGGAGATACGCAGCCTATTTTGACGGGAGAAGTCACTCTGCGGGGGCAGTTTGGCCATTTTTCTCGTCCCTATTTTGACTATTTAGGATTTAGCCTGACCTATCGCCGGAGTACCGAAGGCAGCGAATCTCCGTTCAACTTTGATCGTCTCAATGATCGCGAAGTGATTTCGGGTAGTTTGACCGCTCAAATCTATGGGCCATTTCGTGCGGGTGTTCGGACCTCCATCAGTCTCGATGAAGACGAAGAATTTGATAACAGCTTTTTCCTTGAATATAGTCGCCGCACGTACGGGATTATCCTCTCATTTAATCCCGATCGAGAAATTGGGTCACTTGGATTACGCATCAGTGATTTCAACTGGACAGGGGTTCCTGAGCGTTTTGATGGGGAGGAGACTGACAATGCAACAGGGAGTGGGGTTGATAGTACCAATATCGACCTCAATGACGCTGAAGACAGCAGCACTGAGAGCATTCCCGTCGACGATCCTCCTGCCGACGATAGTGACACAACGGCGAATCCAGCAACCGATCCCATAGAGGGAGACGTGCCTGAGATAGGCTCTCCGGATGCAGAATCCTTAGAGTCCGAATCCTCGGATGCAGAATCAGAGGATTCGGGACTAATTGACGTACAACCGATTGAAACACCCTCAATAGAGACAAATTCTATGTTGAGAGACTCTGTTATCCCACGTCAGCAGTCTTCGATTCCGGCGTGGTCTGGTTATCCTGAATCAGATACTCAAACCCTGTTTGATGATCAGACTCGTCGGGCTGAACCCGTTGGCGTTCCTCCTTTTGAAACGACTCCCATTGATACAACTTCTGAGGAAAGCGTATCCATTATTCCGCGTCGGCCATCTCCAATTCCGACCTGGCCCGGTATTTTCGCACCCGAATCCCCCAGCACATTAGATGACAGCACTCAACTCTCGGAGTTCGGGCCGTTTTAATATGACAGCTTTACATTGGTCATGAACGCCCAATTCAAACTTCCCTTCAACGTAGTACTGGTGTTGGCCGTCGTTTTGGGGATCGGTTTACGGTGGGCAAATTTAGCCACAAACGTCTACTGGGTTGACGAAGTGCATACGGCCACACGCATTGCTGGATACACCCGCAATCAGGTTCACGATCGATTGTTTGATAACGGCTTCGTTGATGTTGGTGCACTGAAAGCCTATCAAATCCCAGAGCCTGCCCAATCCCTCACAAAGACGTGGACTGCCTTAGAACAACATCCTGAACATCCTCCGCTCTATTTTTTGCTGGGTCGATTGTGGTTGCAGGTATGGCTACCGTTTTCCAATGACTGGGTACTAGGTCTCCGTAGCCTTTCAGTGTTAATCAGTTTGACTCTGTTGCCAGGAATCTATTGGCTCTGTCATGAGTTGTTCTCAAAACAGCCCGCTCGTCAGACTGTTGGATGGGTGGCGATCGCCCTTTTCTCGATGTCTCCTCTCCACATTCTTTATGCCCAGGAAGCGCGGCAGTACAGCCTATTTGCGGCTGTCACCGTGGGCGCAAGTGCCGCCTTGCTCAGGGCCATTCGTCGCGATCGCCCGATTGGGTGGCTTCAGTACACCTTCCTGCTGATCATGGGACTCTATTCCCACCTTCTCTTTGGACTCGTGGCGATCGCCCATGGACTGTATCTCTTCATGATGCGGGTTTCGATCGCATCCCTCAAACGGTATGGCATCAGCCTTGGCATCGGCATCCTGGCCTTTATGCCGTGGTTGCTCATGTTGTTTCGCTATGTCACCCAATTGGAACGAGCCGTGGACGCGACCCAGCGAGGGGTAGACCTGAATTATCTGATCAATGTCTGGTTCAGAAATCTGAGCCGCATCTTTTTCAGCATTGATTTAGGAACGGCGAATCTTTTGCTACTCGCTCTTGTTGGCTACGCATTCTATCGGTTGTATCAAGATACGCCGCGCGCGACATGGCTCTTTGTTGTCACGCTCATCGGTGTCTCTGCGATACCATTCATGATGACGGACGGGATAACCGGGGGCATTAGCTCAACGCGCATTCGCTATCTCATCCCCAGCTATGTCGGCATTCAAGTGGCGATCGCCTATTTACTCACCCGTTGTCTATCTCGATATCCTGCCTTGCTTCCTCCCGTCCTTCGCCCAACGTGGATCTGGAAAACCGTGTGTGCTGTGATCATGATAGGAATGCTGACAGCCAGTCTGGCAGATGCCAACCAAGTTGTAAGCTGGACAAAAAGCGACAAAGCAGCCTACTATCCGGCGATCGCCGCCGCTATCAATGCAGCAGAGTCGCCTGTGGTCGTGAGCGATTCATCCCCCACCTATATCCTCGCATTGGGGCGATTACTCGACGATCGGGTATCGCTGCATTTGGTTACTCGTCCGATGTCGTTGGAACCCTTGAATGCATTTAGTGATATTTTCGTTTTTGATCCCTCTCGTCGTTTACAACGAGTCCTGGAAGATACATGGGGCTATGACCTACAGGCTGTCGTCAAGCAAAATGATTCGTTTCAGCTCTTGACGGCGATCGCTCGATAAATTCCTATAACCGTGCGGGGATTATATCTTGTCATGCTGATGTGATTTTTCCGAATACGCTTTGTCACATACCGATGCTACTACCTCATCTACAACGCTTTTTGACGACCCCGGTTGAGACTCATCGGGATATTCGGGTAACGTTTTGGCTATGCCTCAGCATCGGGTTTGCGCTGATCTACAGCCTCATGGGATTGCAGGAAGCCTTCAGCAGTCCTTGGGTCATTCATGATGATGTTCGCTCCCACGTCTTTTGGATGTGGCGGTTCATTGACCCCCAGCTTTTTCCAAATGACCTGATTGCCGATTACTTTCAGTCGGTTGCGCCCTGGGGATATACCCAGCTCTACAAAGGGGGGATCGCCCTGGGATTTGATCCGATCACCTTCAACAAGCTGCTGCCATTGCCGTTAGTCCTCATCACCACAGGCTATTGCTTCTGGATTAGCATGATGATTTTTCCGGTGCCAGCGTCAGGCTTCATCGCCACGCTGCTACTCAATCAGACCATTTGGAACACGCATGATATTCCCTCTGCGACGCCCCGCGCTTTTATTTACCCGCTATTGTTTGGGTTTCTATATTACGTTATGGGGCGATCGCTCCTGCCGTGCCTGATCACGATCGTGCTCCAAGGATTGTTTTATCCCCAAACCCTGTTTTTATCCTCCGGCATCCTCATCCTTCGCCTTGTACAGGTTCATCACGGGCGACTGCGACTCTCTCCTGATCGACGGGATTATCTGTTTTGTGGTCTCGGACTCGCTCTCGTGTTTGTCCTACTCCTTCCCTATGCCCTCAAAATCTCAGACTATGGGCCAGCCTTAACTGCGGCAGAAGGACGAACCTTGTCAACCCTAGCAGGAGACGGACGCAAGAATTTCTTTTTTGATGATCCGCTCAAATTTTGGTTCTGCGGGGAACGGTCAGGCATGTTTCCCTATAACTGGTGCAAATTTGAACGACCTCCTCAGCTGTGGGGGGCGATCGCTCTACCTATGTTGCTGCTTTTCCCGAAGCGGTTTCCTCTGGCATCAAAAATTTCCGATCAGAGTGTTATTCTGATTCACCTGCTGTTGTCTTCTCTGGGCATGTTTTTTCTGGCGCATCTGCTGCTCTTTCGGCTGCATTTGCCAAGCCGCTACACCAAACACAGCATTCGGATGGTCGTGGCGATCGCCGCAGGGATGGCACTTATTTTATTGCTAGAGGCGGGTCTACGATGGGCAGCTCAGCGTTCATCCAATGCTTTCGGCGGCAAAATACTGCCAACCGTCGGATGTGTCGGGCTGCTCTCGATCATCATCTTTGGGTATCCAGCCTTAATGGATCGCTACCCAAATCCTGACTATGTTCATTCACCCACTCCTGAAGTCTATGAATTTCTGGCACAGCAACCCGCCGATAGTCTAGTCGCTTCTCTATCAGAATTGGCGAACAACATTCCCTCCCTGGCTCAGCGATCTATTCTGACCGCATCTGAAATTGCCAATCCCTATCATGTGGGATATTACGGCCAGATTCAACAACGCACCGAGGAGTTAATGGCTGCTCAATACAGTCTCCAACGGCGTGAGGTACGGCAATTCATTGACACCTATGGTGTTGATTTTTGGCTGGTGGACGTGAACGCCTTTCAACCAACCTACATTTTGAAGAATTCATGGTTGAGAGAACTTGGAACACCTGCAGTCAATGCGATTCAAATCCTTGAGTCTGATCAACAACCCGTGATTGAACGCATGATGAGGCGATGTGACGTGTTCAGGAAGGGAGGACGCATTCTCTTAGATGCACAGTGCATTTTAGAGAACGTATCATCAGGGCGATCGCAATCAGCGCAATAACCATGGTCATCACGATGACTTTCCCAAAAATCGTGTATCGTTTTGGGGCATGGCTTGACCATCGGTTAAACGTGATACGTACCTGGACGTCATAAACCCAAAATCCCAACTCTTGTGTCGCCCGCTCAGCGGGCGACACAAGAGTTGGGTGTTTACGGTTAATGATGGCTTGCTACTTATAAATCCCAACCATCAGTAGGTGGCCACAATTTTATCTATAAAACCCATAAAACCCTGCGCCGCCCGCGACGCAGGAGGCGCAGGATTATGACGTTCCTCACATAATTGGTTTTTAATTGTGCCAAGGTACTGATTAAGAACGACAGTTCTCAACCTAGACGAGGTTTAGAAAGGAATGATGTTAGGTTTATTCGGCTTAGAGATGATGGGAGCGCTGCCTCTACCTCTTCTGATTGGGGCAGGGTTTGTGTTGGCGATCGCCTCTAACCGAGACAAACGAATTCGTATCATGCCGCGCAAACAGAATGAGAACAGAGTGTCTGATGCGGAGAGCCATTCAGTTCGACCCTCCTCGTCCGATACGTCTCAGCAAACAACGGCTCAGTTGCCAGACTTGAGTGGGCGATCGCCAGTAACCGAAAAGCCACCCATCTCATTCAAAATCAAAAAATAAGCCCCAACCATCTTGAAAAAATGACAGTTCCCACGATGGTCGGGGCTGACGTCATTTCTCTAGTGATGCCGCAGGCCAAATATTCAGCAGCCACTCTCTAACGTTGCCTCATTTGCCCATTTCGCGCTTCATGTTCTCCAGTTCTTCTTCCGTTTCCCAACGCTGAAACGACGCTTCTAGGGGATCAAGATCGGCTCGGGATGGGGTTGACGAAAACTTGCCATAGCTTGACGCTGTCGAATCCCAGCCAGGAGGTGATGCTGTTTGCTGAGATTGATTGGCTCGCCGCGTCGCTTCAGCTTGAGCAATTTTTACCTTGACTTCTTTTCGCCGCGTCTGGATTTGCTGCTGTAATTCAATAGTTTTCTGCAGTCGGTCTTGCACGCCTTTCATTTGACCCCAGAGCTGGTTACCCTGGCGCAAGAGTTGTGTTTCACGCTCCTTTGCAGGGGTGACCAAGTCAAATCGCTTGGCCGTTTCAGCCTTTTGAATGCGGATGTGCCAACGCTGCACGTCTTGAGCGGTTTCTAAAATGCTATCTTTCAATTGCTTTTCGCGGATGCGAAAACTAGTGATGAGCCGGAGGGTTTCCTCTTCTTGCTCTCGTAACTGTTCTTCAAGAGCCTGAAGTTCTAGATGAGGATTATTTTTTAGAAACTCTTCAAGTCGTGTTTCTAAAAAACGGCTGAAATCTTCAAATAATCCCATAAGAACACTGTGCTCTCGCTATGACAACAACGGATTGCTGGATTTTTATCATGCCTAAAACGACTGTTCCAGATAAATAGAGCGAACATCTCCGTTGCGGCGAATAATGGCTTCTTGACCCGAGACCGATACAAGACTCCAACCACTGCTTCCAATCTGTGCGCCGATTTCGACGCGATGGGCAGAACCCGCATATTGAAAAATGGCAGCCGAGCGATCGCCCAACTCGAGAACGCCGACGAGAGTATGCGTAGTGTTCGGCGCAATATTTTGTATTGGGGCGGATGAATTGTTCGCGCTGGCAGAGGCTTCTGCTGGAATTTGGCTGAAGGGTGCTGCCGCAATGCTAGGAGGTGCGTTTGGATTCTGTGGGGGCTGATACACCGGAATATAAACGCGTTCAACGGCAGGGGGCGGATTACTAATGTCACCACCGGTCGCTGATGAGGGGGGCGGGGGCGGGGGGATGTCTTCCGCGATTGCCTGTAGCTCATATTGACGATCAATCGTTGCTAGAGCTTCACCAAGATATTCGCTGAAAGGACTTGCTTCTGTTGCGCTGGCTGACGATACTGGCGCAGTGCCACTGGGTGGCATGGCCACAAGCTCGGTTCGATTTCGTTGAGCGATCCAGAAGGCAAGACCAATCCCAAGGGCGACGGATGCCGTCACCATCAATGAAAACTTGACTAAAAATGCTTTAAATCTCTCAGGAGATGCGGCTGGACTGATGACCGGAGACTCATCCTCGACTGGCGGATCTGGAATGATCAGGGGAGCGTCTGCGGTATCGGGCCGCTCGATAGGGGCTAAGGCTCCGCCAGTGCTGAGAGGAGTTGCTGAAAACCCTCGGTCTCCATCATCTGCAAGTGAATCATCCAATGATTTTGCAGGAACAATCGCCCCTTTGTTCAATAGCCGATCCACATCGTCAAAGACATCTTGCATCGTTTCATTGGCGATCGCCTCAGCATATGCGTGAGGATCAGGGAATGACCTTTCTGAATGACCGCCCTCGACAGGTCTCTGGTCTCTGGCTCGAATCACGTGATCGTCTGACCGTGACGTCCGAGATTGGTGTGCATGCACAGCCTCTGATGTGTCGCTAGGCTGAGCGTCTAAGACCATGTGATCGGGTTGAGGGTTTGCATCTTGAGACATAAGAATACGTAAGGTAACTGAAAATCTGGAGTTGAATAACGGGCGACGATACAAACCTGGATGGATGAAAGAATACGTCTCATCGGTACACAATTTCTCATCACAAGAAATTCTATAAAATCCCATTTAAGAGTTGTCACACTAAATGATGAGACCAGACGTTCGCCAATCACGAAACAGATCGTATGGGGTATTCAAGAGACGCAGTTCTTTGTACTTTAACGCCGTTCGTGACGAATCTACAATTCTGTATCAGAAACTTCTATTTCAATCAAGCAACTTGATTCCATGTGAGGTATACGACTTGGCAACGTTTATAGAGGAGCCAGGGTTTGGGACGCGCGGAGCGCGCCCCAAACCCTTATTTCTTCGTTGCAATTTTGAGACGTTTGCCAAGTTATGGGGGTAAGTAGCTAGCCATAATGAAACGTAACCTTTCAAATCCTGTGCCGCCCGAGCAGCGGGCGGCACAGGATTTGGAGTTTTGGTTTTAATGGTGTCCAGGTACTTATCAGGTTTCTACATGGATATTCTTCCTACACCCGGAAAAGGTGTATAGAAGGACAAACGAACAATCCCCTGCCGTTAGGTCGTAACAGCCGCTGCCGATGGATAGTTTGCTGATGTAGGTGTATCCGTATCAATATCAGTATTCGTTTGGTTGACTAAAGCGGCGGCTTTGCGCGATCGCAATTCTAGGTAAACCAGTAGAGCGTTGATGTCAGCTGGATTGACGCCACCAATGCGAGAAGCTTGCCCAACGGTCAACGGTCGTACCTTGGATAACTTTTCTCGGGATTCTTTCGACAGGGTGTGAATGGTGTCGTAGTCCAAGTCATTGGGGAGAGAACGATTGGACTGTCGACTAATCTGGTCGATTTGGTTTTGTTGTCGTTGAATGTAGCCTGAATATTTGACGTCAATTTCGGCTCCTTCCCATTCGGCTTGGTTCAAATCAGGATTATTCAGCCCGTAGCGACTTAAGTCTTTGTAATGAATCTCTGGGCGGCGCAGTAGTTCTGTCAGGGTGATGGAGCCTTTGATCCGTTGTTGGATATCTGTGGCGATCGCCCGTCCTACTTCGTCATTTTCCTTGATGCGGGTGGTGTTGAGCCGCTGTTTTTCGGCCTCGATATTGGTTTGCTTGGTCTGGAAGATCTTCCAGCGGCGATCGTCAATCAGTCCAATTTCTCGACCTAAGGGAGTCAGCCGTTGGTCTGCATTGTCAGACCGCAGCAGCAATCGATACTCGGATCGAGAGGTGAGCATCCGATAGGGTTCTCGCAAATCCTTCGTACACAGATCATCAATTAACGTACCGATGTAACTTCCTTCTCTGGGAAAAATGAGCATCTCTTGTCCCTGCACAAATCGCGCGGCGTTAATTCCCGCCACGATGCCTTGAGCTGCCGCTTCTTCGTAGCCTGTGGTGCCATTAATTTGCCCCGCTGAAAACAGCCCCTCAATCTTCTTGGTCATGAGGGTGGGATAGCACTGTGTTGCCGGCAGGTAGTCATATTCCACGGCATAGGCAGGGCGCATCATGCGGCAGTTTTCTAGTCCAGGGAGCGATCGCAGCATCTGTAGCTGCAACGTCTCTGGGAGACCTGTCGAAAATCCTTGGATGTATAGCTCAGGAATGTCTCGTCCTTCCGGTTCAATGAAAATTTGGTGCGATTCTTTATCGGCAAACCGCACAATTTTGTCTTCAATGCTCGGGCAGTAACGTGGCCCCTTGGAATCGACCCAGCCACCATAAATCGGTGAAAGATGGAGATTTTCACTAATAAGTCGATGTGTTTCAGCGGTGGTGCGTGTTAGGTAGCAATTCATTTGCTCCCGTTCAACCCATAAGTCTGGATCAAAGCTGAACCAACGTACCTCCTCGTCAGGAGGCTGGGGTTCGAGATTGGTGTAGTCCACTGTACGCTTATCGACCCGAGCTGGTGTTCCGGTTTTGAGTCGCCCGGTTTCAAAGCCCATGCAGTTGAGCGTATCGGTCAATCCCTCTGCGGCAAATTCTCCTGCTCGCCCTGCCGCCATGGACTTGTTGCCCACCCAGATGATGCCGCCTAAAAATGTTCCAGTCGTCAGGATGACGGTTTTACACTCAAACGCCACTCCAAAGTAGGTTTGAACGCCGATGACTTTATCGTTTTTGCCCATGACCAAATCGGTGACCATGCCCTCGCGCACCACCAGGTTGTCCTGATTTTCCACAATCTCGCGCATGAGGCGGGCATATTCTCGCTTATCGGTTTGCGCCCGCAATGCCCATACAGCCGGGCCACGTGAGGCATTCAGCACTCGCTTTTGCAGGTAGGTACGATCGGCCATCTTGCCGATCTCTCCTCCCAACGCATCGACTTCGTGCGTGAGTTGAGATTTTGCGGGTGCCCCGACGGCTGGGTTGCATGGCTGCCATGCAATGCGGTCAAGGTTGAGGGTGAGCATGAGCGTCCGACACCCGAGACGGGCTGATGCAAGTGCTGCCTCGCAGCCCGAATGACCTGCGCCAACGACGACAACATCAAAATAGTCTTGGAAATCAACGGGCGAAGTTACAGTCATGAATTCAGGCGAAACGGTTCGGCAAAACGAGGGGAAAGGCAAGCATCTAGTGCAGCACTCTTAATTGTAGCGGTAGTTTTCCATAGCCTAGATTGCTATCTCAAAACCCTCGTTCTTTCGTCGTCGGTTTGAGAAGCTTGCCAAGTCGTGTCAACACACGATAAATACCTGGATGTCATTACAATCAAAATCCCAAATTCTGTGCCGCCCGCGCAGCGGGCGGCACAGAATTTGCAAGGTTATGTTTAATGATGGCTAGCTACTGATACATGTACCGAGCGTCACCGGAACGATTGCTAAGAAAGGTAGCCAAGCAACCTTGTCCTAACTCACGTGTCTGCGGCTATAAATCCCCATAGATCTCACTCAGATAGAGCTCTGGTCAACTCCTCGCGTGCTGTATCTAACGCCTCAGGCAACTTATTAGCATCGCGACCTCCAGCCTGTGCCAAGGTTGGACGACCGCCGCCGCCGCCACCACAAATTTTGGCAATGTTGCCAATAAACTTGCCTGCTTGCAGTTTGGCTTCTTTGTTGACAGTGGCTCCAAACGCAGCCACTAAACTGACCTTATCCTCAGCAGGAATGGCACCCAATACGACTACAGCCGAGTCGCCTAGCTGTTTCTGAAGCCGTTCTGCGGCAGTTTGGAGTGCTTTGGCATCCATCTCACCCAGGTTGGCGACGAGCAGGGTATAATTACCAATCGTCTCAGCATCGCCAAGTAACTGGTCAGATTTGGCGATCGCCAGTTCACCCTTCACGGCTTCAAGCTGCTTTTGGGTTTCCTTCAGGTCTGTTTGCAATGCTGTGACGCGACTGACCACCTCTTCAGGTTTCACCTTGAAGCGATCGCCCAATTCTTTGACAACGGCATCACGCACCTTCAGGTAATCCAATACGGCTGATCCTGCTACGGCTTCAATGCGGCGAACACCCGCCGAAATTCCTGTTTCAGAGACGATTTTGAAAGCTCCAATTTCAGCCGTGTTGCGCACATGGGTGCCGCCACACAATTCCATGGATACCCCAGGAAAATCGATGACACGCACCTCATCTCCATACTTTTCGCCAAACATAGCCGTTGCACCCTTGGCTTTTGCATCTTCGATGGGCATCACCACGATATCCGCATCATGAGCCTCAGCAACCCAGGTGTTGACCTGTTCCTCGACCTGCTCCAGTTCTTCTGGGGTGATGGCGCGGGGACAATTGATGTCAAATCGGAGGCGATCGAATGCCACAAGAGAACCAGCCTGCGAAATATCTGGATCCACGAGTTTTTTTAAAGCCGCTTGGAGTAGATGGGTTGCTGTATGGTTTGCCTGGGCACGACGACGGCATGCCCGATCAATTTGAGCGGTGATGGTATCGCCTGATCTCAAGGTTCCCCGTTCAACGCGACCCATATGGACAAAGAAGTCAGATTCCTTTTTCACATCGTCAATGCGAACGAGTGAGTCATCTCCAGATAGATAGCCGCGATCGCCAATTTGTCCTCCCGACTCTGCATAGAAAGGGGTCTGGTTGAGAACGATCTGTATCTCCATTCCTGCTTCCACGGAGTCTACCGTTTCACCGTTGACCAACAGCGCTTCAACGGTTGCTGTGGTTTGAGAAGCGGTATAGCCCAAAAATTCAGTGCTATGAATATGCTCAGCTAACTGATCTAGACTGCCTTGCACCGTGAGGTCAATGGTTTCATGAGCGTCACGAGCTTGCTGCCGTTGGATCTCCATCTCAGCTTCAAATCCAGCGACATCGACGGTGATGCCCTGCTCTTCGGCAATTTCTTGGGTCAGTTCCAGCGGAAAGCCGAACGTGTCATACAGTTTGAACGCATCAACCCCAGAAATTTGTTTGGGATGTTTTGCCAAGACATCATCCAACAGTTTCTCACCCCGTTCCAGGGTTTCAAGGAACCGCTTTTCTTCTCGTTCTAGCTCAGTTTTGATGGTAGTTTCACTTTCTCGAAGGTTAGGATAGGCCACTTCCATGAGGGCGATCACCCGTTCAGCAACCTCTGAGGTGAAGGGTTTGTTGATGCCCAACAGTCGCCCATGACGAACAACACGGCGAATGAGTCGCCGCAAGACGTAGCCTCGATCGGTGTTGGACACGCGTACGCCGTCCGCAATGAGATGTGTGACCGATCGGACGTGATCCCCAATGACTTTGAGAGACACCTGTGTTTTCTCATCCGCTTGGCTGTACGTCACCCTAGCAATATCTGCAGCGCATTCAATGATGGGAAAGATTAGGTCGGTTTCATAGTTATTCGGCACACGCTGGAGAATTTGCGCCATACGCTCCAGACCCAGGCCAGTGTCAATATTCTGGTTTGCCAGAGGTGCTAGGTTTCCCTCAGCATCTCGGTTGTATTGCATAAAGACGAGATTGTAGAATTCGATGAAGCGAGTATCGTCTTCTAAGTCAATCGCATCATCCCCCCGTTCTGGATGGAAATCATAGTAGATTTCGGAACAAGGGCCACAGGGGCCGGTTGCACCAGACGCCCAGAAGTTGTCTGCTTCGTCCATGCGCTGAATGCGATGGGCTGGGATACCAATGTCGTCTCGCCAAATGGCAAAGGCATCATCATCTTCCCGAAAGACACTAACCACCAATCGCTCAGCCGGTAATTGGAAGACTTCGGTGGACAGTTCCCATGCCCAGGCGATCGCCTGTTTTTTGAAATAATCTCCAAACGAAAAATTACCCAACATCTCGAAGAAGGTATGGTGACGTTTTGTTCGCCCTACATTCTCAATGTCATTGGTGCGAATACATTTTTGAGAGCTGGTGGCACGGTCGACTTCGGCTTTCCGCTGACCCAGAAAAATTGGCTTGAAAGGCAGCATGCCCGCAATCGTGAGCAGCACGGTTGGGTCTTCTGGCACCAAAGACGCACTCGGCAAGATTTTGTGCTGCCGCGCTTCGTAGAACGTCAAAAAGGTATTCCGAATTTCTGCTCCAGACATCGCAGGAAAATCAATCGGGAACTGTTCGTTTGGAAGCTGTGATGACTGTTTGGAAGAGGAAGCCGTGCTAGATTGAGCCTTGTTCGGTGCCATTGGGAGCTGTATTGTCTGCGAGCGAATAACGTCAGTAATTAGATCTCTATCTACGTCAGAAGCGAGAGCGTTTCCGTTCAGAAAATGCTCAACTACCCCATTGGCGTCCCTGTGCTTTTATCGTAGATAAAGTCTTAATTATGTCCATCATACATAGTTGCCCGTGTCGACTGTATATGAACAGGTAACAAACTCAGCATATTGATAAGTAGCTAGCCATAAGTAAACGTCACCTTTCAAATACTGTGCCGTCCGCGCGGCGGGCAGCACAGTATTTTGGGTTTTGGTTTTAATGACGTCCAGGTACTTAACGTTTCATGATCCACTCCGCCTTATGCTCAACTCAAAGTAGAAAGCGTTTGCATACGACTTGACAAGAACCAGGGTTTGGAAAGAGCGGCCCAAACCCTTATTTCTTTGTTGCCATTTTGAGACGTTTGCCAAGTCATGTTTTGCCTTAGACTGACAATAGGGAGGAGTAGGCGAGGTGGTTGCAGGCCGATGCCTGAGGAAAGTCCGGGCTCCCGAAAGACCAAACTTGCTGGGTAACGCCCAGTGCGGGTGACCGTGAGGATAGTGCCACAGAAACATACCGCCGATGCAATGTTGGATTTTAGATTTTAGATTTTGGATTGAATCCGAACTATAAAATCACCGATCCAAAATGTTGCAGGTAAGGGTGCAAAGGTGCGGTAAGAGCGCACCAGCAACATCGAGAGGTGTTGGCTCGGTAAACCCCGGTTGGGAGCAAGGTCGAAGGAGCAAGGGTTGGTCTTTTTCCTGTTCCGTTAAACTGTACCGCTTGAGGCGATTGGTAACAGCCGTCCCAGATAGATAACCGCCCCCTGTTTTTCCAAAATGGGTGAACAGAACCCGGCTTATGTCCTACTCTTTCCCACACTCAGTCGATAGGCATCAATAAACTCACTTTAAAGACCTGGGGAGCGCCCTTCCGGGGCGCTCCCCAGGTCTTTGGACTTTTAGTTTAATAACGCCAAGCGACTTAATTTGGCTTATATGCTTAAGCTCGGAAGATTTAATGCAGGATTATGGGGCGCTCAGCGCCCCATAATCCTGCATTAAAATACAAGCTGATATCAGACAAGTCTTTCATCTACTTGATCGACTGTTTGTAAATTGACATCCAGGTGTGGTGAGAGATGCTGGAAGACTATCACCACGGACGATTGATATGACCAAAGTGCGTATGCTGAATGATCCCTATCGCTCTAAACAGCTCAAAACGTTTGTTGCACGATTGGGCCTAGCTGATGATTCTCGACTCAAGTGGGCGTTGTTGGATCGAGCGTTAACGCATTCTACATACTCATCGGAACGGAACTACGAGCAGCTTGAGTTCGTTGGTGATGCGGTGATTCGACTCGTTGCAGGTGAGTTTTTGTTTGAGCACTTGCCAGATGCATCGGAGGGAGAATTGTCAGCCGTCCGGTCAATTTTGGTGAGCGATCGCATTTTATCGATGATTGCAGAATGCTATGGACTGGATCGCTATTTGAACATGGCCCCCAGTGCAGCAAACGATATCACTGGAGAAGAAACCCGTCGCGCCGCAGCATTTGAAGCCCTTTTGGCGGCTCTCTATCTCAGCACCCATGATTTTTCTCTCATTCGCCCCTGGCTTGACACACATCTTCAGATTCATTCAGATGCGATTCGAAATGATCCGGCTCATCAAAATTACAAGGGTGCATTGCAAGGGCTGACGCAAGAGTATTATCAGCAGTTGCCTGAATATCGCACTCGTGAAATTGGTCAGGTGCATGGCGATCGCGAACGGTTTGCGTCAGAAGTATGGCTGCAAGAAAAATGTTGGGGGAGTGGGCGAGGGCAGTCTAAAAAAGCGGCTGAACAAGTTGCTGCACAATTTGCATATCAAGCATTTCAGGCAGAAATTAGCATGTCAAAACCTGCATAAGGAGTCCGTCGATGCAGGACTCTGGGAACTCTACATGATGAATTGTCTGCACAACGTCATGGAGTTCCGGCATGGTAAATCAATCGATTGGCATTGCGCTGTTGGGAGTGGGTCGCTGGGGCACTCACCTCTTGCGCAACTTTCTGGAACACCCTCATGCCGAGATCAAAGCGATCGCCGATACCTCCCCCGATCATCTCCAAGCTGCTGCTCAGCGCTTTGAATTGGCTCCAGACGTGATTATCACGACCCAGTGGCAAGAGGCGATCGCCACAGCGGGCGTTGAGGCCGTTGTGATTGTGACGCCTGCATCGACCCATGCCGAACTAATTCGCACAGCACTGGAGCATGACCTTCATGTCCTGGTTGAGAAACCCGTGACTCTTGACGTTGCAGAAGCGGAGGCTCTGTGCGAGTTGGCCACACGAAAGCAGCGATGCCTCATGGTTGACCACACCTATCTCTTTCATCCATCTGTTTCCGCAGGACATGCCCTCATGCAGAATGGAACGCTGGGAAAACCCCGCTACGGCTATGCCAGTCGTACCCATTTGGGGCCAGTTCGCCCCGATGTTGATGCCCTGTGGGATTTAGCCATTCACGACATCTCAATCTTCAACCATTGGTTGGGCGATCGCCCCTGCGAGGCACAAGCGTCGGGCACGGTGTGGTTACAGCCAGACGCCTCTGACTCTCCGCTTTTTCCCCAAGGGCTGTCTGATGTTGTATTTGCAAAACTGACGTATCCCAGTGGGTTTCAGGTGATGCTTCACCTCTGCTGGCTGAACCCAGACAAACAACGGCGATTATGCCTCGTTGGCTCAGACGGCACGCTGGTCTTTGATGAAATGCAGCCCGACCAGCCTTTGACGCTGTTTAAGGGACATTTCACGCAACAGGGCAGATACTTTGTTCCATGCGGACAGCAGCATCAGGCGATCGCTAGTGCAGCCGCCGAACCCCTCAATCAGCTATGCACCCACTTTCTGGCTCAGATGCGGGGAGAGTCGAAGTCGTGTTTTCCTGCCCATCATTCCGATGGTCGCATCGGCACTGATTTGATCCGCATCTTAACGGCTCTCAGTCGCTCGTTAAATGATGGTGGACGGGCGATCGCTATCGAATATTAAGCAATTCTCAGATCATTTCCAGCAACGATACACAACGATGGTTCAGCGCGTATCGACTGACTGACGGGAAGCAGAAGCAAGCTAAAGCTCTAGCACCCAAGGTTTTGCAGGAGGAGACTTTCCAAAAATGATCTCCGAGACCGACCAAGCTCACCGGACGCAGTTAACCTTGCTACTCAAGCAGTCAACTCGCGAATTTACTGGTGTGACGATTTGTTCGCTGGCTTTCCTAGTCGCTTCTTCCTAGTCTCACTACAGCTCATCTTCTATTCTCTAGCAATGCTTGAATAATGCGACGGGAGATGCGGAAGTTAGTTTGTTGCAATCGAGCAATAGCGTCTGAAAAATCTATCAGTCCTTGATTTGCCGCATCATCTAAAATGCCAAGAGTGCCGATAATGGGAATTTCTTGCTCGATCGCCACCTGTCTTCCTAGGCGTTCATCAATGATGAGTAAGTCTGCTGGCAGGATTTGAGCCAGGGTAATAGCAGCTTGTTCTCCTGGATCGAGAGTGCTCAGATTTTTCGTTACCAACACTGTTTCAATCTTGAGCCAGCCAGGAGGATTCGCAGTCCATTTCTGAAGAATTGGCGGTGCGCCCGGAGCAATCATTTCGTCGCGCACCACATCAGGAATGATGATTTGGTGAAATAATTGGGGCAGCAAGTTGATTTGGCCAATGAGCAGCAGATAGTTGATCGGTGAGGTATCTACAACGACGATCATGAGTTGCTGTTGGTCGTCTTTGCCCGGAGTTGGCGAAGGGTTTCGCGATCGCTCTCCAAATCAGCCTCATTGTAGTGTAGGTCGGCGTTATGCTCTTTGAGAAAGGCATCCACAGCCCATCGAGATGGTAGCCCCAAGAGGCGTCCAACTTGAGCATGGGTAATTTTTTCGGTTTGGTAAGCTTGCACCGCGAGCACTTCTAAAATTTCGCGGGAAAGGTGATCTTGATTGAAGTGTTGGAGGATTTCTTCGGGCAAGTCAACAGTTATTTGCATAGTTTGGACTCCGTAGTGATCTCACTGCCTGAGTTTGTCAAGGCAAGCTTTGAACTGGCAAGCCAGCACTTTGCTATTGCTGCAAGTCAACAGAAGATCAAGGAAGTATTTAGTATTCTCCACCCTGTTCCCTCCTCAACTTTATTGCGATTTCCCGAATGCCCTCGGCAATGTCCCGAAAGGCTTCGTCTTGATTATTCCAGATAGTGACGGGCTGATGGTTTTTAGGTAACAAGTCAAGTTGGCTAAAAATTGTACCGATCCAATCTACAGGACGCAGCAGGATGGGGATGACACGAGCCTCGCCTGCTTGATGACGTTCGATCGCCCGTTGGATTTCGAGGTGGTAGCAGGTGTCGTCGGCGAGGGAGTTGGCACTGATCAGCAGCAGAATAATATCGGCGGTGTTGAGCTGCTGGTTGATGACTTGGGCGCGATCGTCGCCGGGAAGAATTTGGCGCTGGCTCCAGCTATTGATGACGCCCTGACGTTTGAGCAGGGTCAAGTGGTTTGCGAGTTGGGTTTGTAGGGCTTCATCGACTGGGGCGTAGGAGAAGTAGAGGGAAATGGTTTTACCCTGGGGGATGATGCCGTGGAAGATTTCGTAGTTGTAGAACTTACAGCGTTTTTGAATTGCCACAATGGTATCAAGTAGATCAACCCGATCAGTCCGCAATATCCATTCTTTCAAAGCAGCTAGGGCTTTAGAGCTGCCAATTGACACTATGGCATCTGCTGCTTGTCTGCGAACACCAGAGTTTTGATCCTCAAGAGACTGGAGTAATTCCTCGATAGCGGTGGCGGATTGAATCTGCCCTAAGGCATTAGCTGCATTTCCTCGAACAGATGAATCCTGATCCTCAAGAGCGTTGATTAATCCGTCGATCGCCACTTCCGATTTAATTTTCCCTAAGGCTTCAGCCGCATTTCTACGAACAGAAGCGGCTTGATCCCCAAGAGCATTGATTAATCCATTGATGGCTGTTTCTGACTGAACTTTTCCCAAGGCTTCAGCCGCTTTCCCACGAACATCAAAATATGGATTTTTAAGAGCATTGATTAACCCGTCAATTGCTGCGTCTGATTTAAATTTTCCTAAGGCATCAACTGCATTCCCTCGAACAGATGAATCCTGATCCTCAAGAGCGTTGATTAATCCGTCGATCGCCGCTTCCGATTTAATTTTCCCTAAGGCTTCAGCCACATTTCTACGAACAGAAGCGGCTTGATCCCCAAGAGCATTGATTAATCCATTGATGGCTGTTTCTGACTGAACTTTCCCTAAGGCCTCAGCCGCTTTCCCACGAACATCAAAATATGGATTTTTAAGAGCATTAATTAATCCGTTAATTGCCGCTTCTGATTTAATTTTCCCTAAGGCATCAACTGCCTTCTCACGAACAGGCGAGTCTTGATCTTCAAGGACGTTGATCAATCCGTCGATGGCCATTTTTGATTGGATTTTTCCTAAGGCTTCTGCTGCCGATTTGCGAATAGATGGGTCTTGATCCTTAAGGGCATTGATCAATCCGTCGATGGCCATTTTTGATTGAATTTCTCCTAAAGCCCAAGCCGCATTTCTACGAACAGACGAGTCTCGATCTTCAAGAGCTTTGATTAGAGGAACAACC
>JBCCWF010000019.1:0-27587 GCA_039194035.1 Cyanobacteria bacterium P01_E01_bin.6
AGCGATAGCGATCGCCATAGTCTCTGGGCGAATCCACATCTTCATCAGCGTCGTTGATGGGTTGATAGTCTGCATAATCTTCCGATACGCTCTGAGGCGATGTTGCATCATAGGAATACTGATCGCTAGATGAAGCTCGACGACGACGATATCGAGACAAAGACTTTGGCTCTCGTCCGCTAGAGCGGTAGGAGGATCCAGCCACTGGTGGCGCTGAGGTGTCTCCAGCATCAACAATCGGTGTAACGTCCACATCCTGAGAACTCACATCCCACGTTGGCTTTTCATCTTTCCGAGCACGGGCTTCCCACTCATCTTGAGCTGGTGCATCCCAGGCTGCAGACGCTTCTAGAGGACGAGCATCCTCCGGGCGACGAGATCGAGGAAGACGGCGACGAGGACGAGGCTCAGGCTCATAAGATGGACGATAGTCAGCTTCAGGTTCTAATCGACGGCGACGACTCGCAGAAGGAGCAGGGGCACGACGACGGCGACTCTCACCTCGATACTCTTCATCAAATGAGGCACTACGGGCATCCCGACCGGCACGAATGCCTCGGGATGATCGCCTCGGATCACGAGCAGGTAATTCATCAAACTCTGCATCGTATTCATATTCGTAGTTACCACTGACAGGTCGATCGTCATCCACAATGGGAGAATTTTTCTTGGCTTGCTCTGTTGTCACACCTCTGAGCCGAATATTTTCGAATGCAAAAAAGCCTGCTGACCCTGCCAGAGAAAGTTGACCTAAGAAGAGGAGAGGATCCAGCCGCCATCCCTGAAACATCAGGATTAACCCACTGATGAGGGCGATCGCCGCAAAGAAAATATCATGGTCTCTGGATAACTCTGGCCGAAACGACCGCATCCCATAGAGGGCTACCCCAGATAAAATGAGTGCGATTCCCAATATAAACGCGGGTCCAAAATCAGAATTAACCATCTCGCCTTACCTTAACGGCTTGTGTATATGTCCGAATGAATGAGCGTCACCTTAAGCTTGTGTCGCTACCCTGACCTGAAAAAACGTCGTTATGATACAGAATTCCCAAGTACCCTATCAGAGGTGTCCACAATGTGCAATATGACAACTCAAGTTAACCGATACGTAGATAGGCATAACTAAACTCATTTTAAGAACCTGGGGAGCGCTCCAGGTTTTTGGGTTTTTAGTTTAATAACGCCAAGCTACTTACTATTCATGAATAGAGTAGTAGAGGCCACACAAAAAAGACTTGAACGTCCATCCGTCCACTTACCCCATTCTAGTCGCACAACAAGGAGGGCTGTCTTGTTCGAATGGAAGATAAGTAGATGGCCATCATTAAACGTATTCTTCCAAATCCTGTGACGCCTGCGCAGCGGGCGGCACAGGATTTGGGGTTTTGGTTTTCATTACGTCCAGGCACTTATTAAAAGTCGCTCCCTTCGGCTCAGTCCCAAACATGTTGATATACATGCTGAAGACCATCAGTCAGGAAGCGACTACGTCTTTTTCATGTGCAATCCAGCATCATTGCGAAGCCCAGATGACAAGACTCAATGATTAGCCTCGCTGAATCTTGTCGCTTTGGCTGATAAAGATAAGCCCTACAACAACAGGGATCACAACGATAACTGCTCCGGCGAGCAGACTGAAGAAGAAGTTAGCCAAGGAGGGTGTCATGGTTCTACTAAAGCCTTTAAATAACTTTGCTTTCCTTTATAGTACTCCCCGCTGCCGTTTCTTGAGAAGCCACCATCACTGATCTTGATTTGGAGTTAAGAATTCAGCACACTCAGGTGACCTGGGGACATATCCTTACGAAACTAAGGGACTTGCTAGAAAATAAAGTACCAATAGAGGGGCGGCGGGCGTAGCTCGCCGCCCCTCTATTGGGTATCCTTTTTTATTTGCAGATCCCTAAATTGCTTTCTTCTGACTTGAAGCGGAACCGATTACAATTGCATAGTGTTAAGAACTGGTTCGGATATGACTCTCTCTGACATTCTAGGCCTTTCGATAGGACTGCTTCTGGCGCTCTTCATCTTGCTTTTCATTCTTCGCATTGTGTTGACTTGGTATCCTGAAGCCAATCTGAATACTCTGCCATTTAACGTTGTCACTTGGCCAACGGAACCCTTGTTAATTCCAACACGGAAGGTCATTCCTCCGTGGGGAGGGGTTGATATCAGTCCCATTATCTGGGTCGGTATTTTGAGTTTGGTTCGCGAGGTTTTGTTAGGTCAACAAGGCTTGTTGACCATGATGGGGCGATTCTAAATTTCGCAAAAATTTGAACACTATCGCCGCCTCATGCAGATCCAGGTCAATGCTTCTGATGAATGAAGTGGAGATGGTATTATTTCGGGTTTTGTGCGATCGCTAGAGACGTTGTCACCCTTAAAAGCAACGACAATCCTTCAATCTGGAACACCACCATCGCGCTGGCCGAGAGCGTTCACCCACTGTGCTGTTTCTTTGGTAAAAATTTTAGTTGATTCATAGGGCATCACATTTCGCCCAGCAATCAGCTTACCTTGAGCGTTTGGCATATGCTTCAAATAATCATTGAGGCGTTCTTGGGCTGACTCCATCTTGCTGACGCGATCGATGCCGGAAGCTTCGTCTCCGAAGAGCACGAACGTCGGTTGTTGAACCGCCTCAATCGCTTTGGTGTAATCTACTCGCCAGAACCCAGCCAAGAATGAAAACACGGCATGGCGGGTCGCCATATCCTCAGATCCTTCCTGGAGTCTCTCTAGCCAGGCTCCTTCTATGGGATTTTCTGAAACATGTTCTCTGGCAAATAGCTGACGTCGAGAAAACGAATCGAGAAATGCCTTCCGACGAGCATACCGATAAAACACATTGCCGAAAGGAGAGTCGAATAGGAGATTCCACAACAGCATTTTCTGTCGTGGTTTTACATCTTGGGTAATGAGGCTCCAGCCTGGTGGCCCTGATAAAACCAAGCCGTGAATCCAAGCCTCATCCTGCATCTGCTGTAGCATCTGAAGAGCAACGGGAAAGAGCGCACCTTGCGACACAAGAACCACAGGTTGCTGAATCACTGTTTTTACAAAATGCAGTAGCTGGCTAGCCCAATCATTTGGGTAGTATGCTGCGCGGGGCATATCGCTCTCACCACAACCCAGTAAGTCAGGATTATATAGAGTTCCAGGGTAGTGACTGTCGATCCATGTTTGACAGAAAGGATGCCAAAACCAGCGCGAAAGTCCGACGCCGATGGGGTGGATAAGAAGCAGAGGTGGGGTTGAAGCATCATCGCTACTGTGGTGCACTTCGTAAGCGCAGCGATAGTCTTTCCATTCGTAGAATTGTGTTGCGGCTGTTGGGCGGTCGAGTTGAGATTGCGGCATAGTTCTGGGAGATTGAGGATAAAGCTAACAGAGGGAGTGGGGAGGAGTGAAGGGGAAAGAGGAGTGGAGGAGGGAGTCCTAACGATAGCGGGTCTATTGAGCTGTGCTTATGTTGGGCAGACTGAACCGCAAGAGACGATAAACACCATCTTCCTGTATCACTTCATGACGATGAGGCGCGAGGGAGAGTCGATCCAGTAGTTCCTTTTCTCCTAATACCAAGGCAGATGTGATTTCCCCCCGAGTGGCTGTCTGGTGCTGTTGACGAATGTGGGCGATCGCCTCTTTCGGGGCATACATATAGGTCACCGGAAGCTGAGAATAGAACACCACACTAGGTTTCTTGAAACCCACCATGATGACGTCTTCTCCAGGTTGCTGAGTTTGGACGATTGTCTGTGCGAGCTGACGGAGCGGCTGCTGCCTGAGGTCATCCACATATCCTAGAGCTGGAAGCACTGTCATCAGCAAGAAAGCACTCACGCCCACCAACTGACATACCCAAGTCCATGGGCTTTGTCGGCGCCACAGCAACACGAGGTTGGCGATCGCCATCGTAAGCCAAATTGCTCCACCCAGCCACAACACTCGTGACTCAGCGATGACTCTCGGCAAGTCCGGCATGGCAGGATCGTCACCTAGCCAGTTCACACTGTAGACGACTGCCCACGCCAAGAGCAGCATAAAGCCTGCATTGATGATGTTACTGATGATAAAGCCTCGCTCGGGTATGGGGCGGGCCAAGTGTTCACTCCAAAGCAGTGCAACGAGTAAGCCAGATGCAGGCAACAATGGGATGGTGTAGCTGGGAAGCTTGGTAACAGAAATGGAGAAGAAGCCAAAGATCACTACAAACCAGATCAGAGCAAAGAGAGCAAGTTGAGCCGACCGAGGCTGCTGCTGCCAATCCGTTCGTCTCCAAAAGTGCGTGCGTGCGATCGCCATCGGCAGGTGAATCGACCACGGAATAAATCCCAGTAACACAACAATGAAGTAGAAATACCAGGGTGCAGAGTGATTGTTGACCACACTGGTGAAGCGTTCAACGTTGTGGTAGCCGAAGAAATTAGCAATGTAGCTCTGACCGTGTACTTGAACAATGAGAATGTACCAAGGCAAGGTAATTCCGAAGAAAATCAAGCTACCCAGCAGAAGCTGCATTTCTCGAAAGACTCGCCACAATGTTCCTGTGTAGAGCACAAACACAATGATAATAAGACCGGGAAGCACGATACCAACTGGCCCTTTCGCTAGCACCGCCAACGCCGAGAGCACATAAAAGCTGAGATACCAGGCTGCCTGCCGTCGAGGGTGGTGAGGCTGAGCATAGCCACAAAAGAAGGCCAACAGTGCTGTTCCCATGCAACCTGTTAGCAACATGTCAGAGACTCCAGTTCGTCCCCAAACAATGGTTTGCAGATTGAGGGCGATCGCCCCTGCGCCAATGTAGGCCGCCAGGCGTCGTTGATGATTGGAGACGGAAGACAGGGTATTTTTTGTGGCCAATCGTCCTGATTCGATAGATGGTGCCTGAGCTGAAATGGCACCTCCAAACTGTTTCAGGGTATAGAATGCCAAGGCCGTGAGGGCGATCGTCGCGAGGGCAGAGGGCAGCCGAGCAGCAAATTCATTCACCCCAAAGGTTTGGTAGGCGATCGCCATGAGCCAATAGATCAGCGGCGGCTTATCAAACCGAGTTTCACCGTTGAAATATGGGGTCAGCCAATCACCTGTCACCGTCATTTGGCGGGCGGCCTCTGCAAACAGAGGCTCCGTTTCATCCACCAATCCCACCGCACCTAATTTCCACACAACCGCAATCCACCCCAGGAGCAAGACCCAGGCAACCGCCATGAAGCGGGCGATCGCAGGATGTCGATCAAGATAACTAAAAAAATGCTTGAGCTGATAGATAGGAGGTGAACACTTCTGCGGCATAGGTTAGGATTAGCAATCACTCAAGCCTTCACTTTACCTGACAGATTCACCCTAGTGATGAGTCACGCCCCAATTCGAAAGATCAGGGAATTCATGCCCCATAGCTTCCTCTAGAGAAATAGGATCTAGAAGAAGAATGGCGTGGAGCATTAAGCTGTGAGCTATTTCAATCGTGTGGTTGACCCCCGCCTCCGCCCCTCTATTGGTACTTTATTTTCTAGCAAGTCCCTTATTTGTAGAAGCAGAAATCTCACGATTCTGTCTCAAAAACATGTGTTGATAATGTTCTCGGCCTTGCATTCTAAGGCGAGGTTCTGGGGCACTGAGCGCCCCAGAACCCTGTTCAATTCTTGTCGGCTTAAGTTATCAGCCTGTTCTCGCTTAGAATAAAGCGTTAAAGAACTCTTTTCCTGTCTCATTGGCGTCACCAGCTGCACACTCGTCATGCAAGATACTCGCCTCACTACTCTCATCAATCGACTGCTGGCTCAATTAGAGCTTTGGTTAGAAAATCCTTGGCGACGGATCTCTCTCATTCTCATTGGCCTTCTCTTCGGTTTTTTTCTTGCCAGCGTTATTGCAACAGTTGCAGGACAAACGGCTGATTGGGATGTCTTTGCAGCATTGGCAATCCTCGGATTTACCGAGTTAATCAGTTGGCTAGTGTACAGCACTCGCCGACTCAGTATTGAACAACAGCAGAAACCTCGACCACGTCCTTTAGGGATTGAACTATTGAATGCCGTCAAGCTGGGTGTCATGTACGGCCTATTCCTCGAGGCGTTTAAGCTGGGAAGCTAGTCATCCACGACTTGGTAAGCTGTTAGCTATTTCAATGGTGTGGTTGTCCCCCGCCTCCGGCAGGAGACAACCACCAAAATACTCAAAATAGGTGAGTTTTAGCTTAATCCTGAATCTTATAGCGCTGTGCGAGTTGATTAAGTAAGGTGATGTGGGGCGCGCCGCTCCCCACATCACCGTTTTTGTACTTGACGCGGTTGCATACCGCTATAAATGATCAACAACAAAAGGAATGGGAGAGTGCATTGCACTCTCCCATTCCTTTTTAGTAATTACCTGGACGTCATTAAAATCAAATCCTGTGCCGCCCGCGAAGCAGGCGGCACAGGATTTGGAAGGTTACGTTTAATTATGGCTAGCTATTTATCAATCTGACCAAATTATGCTCAGAACATTGGCAATGCAGAACCTTACTGGGATAAAGGTATCAGAATTGGCATAAGAAAAATATCAGGACACCTTTTCATCCATAGCCTCAATTGAATCGGCAGACCCACTACATGAAGCCGATTGTTGCAGCTGCCACAGGTGGAATAATCTGGAGAACAAACTGAAGTGCAAGAAAAGCCAGAATTGGAGACAGGTCAAAGCCTCCGATAGGAGGAATGATTGAACGGAACAAATTGAGGTAAGGATCAGTAATTTGGCTGAGTGCAGCAAACGGCTGATTCATCCAGTTGATGCTTGGAATCCAGGTGAGCAATACCCGAATAAAGAGCAGAAGCAGGTAAATACGAATTGTTGTATAGAGCGTTTCAAAAACGAGTGCGCTTGCAATAACCATTTCTAGAACACATTCCTCACATTTTCTAGCAGTGCTGTAGGTATCCTTACCAGACTTTAGTCTAACCGATACCAGTAAAACGATAAATTGGTCAAGGTCTCGCCATAGTCATCAACGAGACAACGATGACATTAAGATGTCAAGTTAATCAAAATTAAAGATCCATTGGCTTAATCGACCTCTTCATCATCAGAAAAAAGACAAAAGCATTGTCTAATTCTGGTTAACGGCCTGTTCACCATTGTCATGATGGGTTCCGCCATTAACGCTTTCAACGCCTTCTAGCTGATGCTGGACATCATCAATAGCCTCGTTTAGCCGAGCAATTTTATCTTCCAAGCTGCGTCTTGCGGCTTCAATACCCTCTTCGTTACTCAAGTCGAGGGATGGTTGTTTCTTTTCTGCCAGATTGTTTCTGTCTTCTGCTGCATCAGAGGATGCGAGCTTTGAGGCAACCAGTGCTCCTGCAACACCACCGACAATACCGCCAAAGAGCGTTCCTACAACAAAGCCTCCAAAAAAGTTGTCCTGACTCATGCTGAGAGTCCTCCTGATGTTCTAACTGATCATGGTTAACGCTGATAGAGCAGGGGTGGATGAACTGGAAGAAGACGAAAAGCCCTTGCTTTATGTGTGATGTATTGATTCATGGTACAGCGACCCACAACCAATAGAGTAATCGATCGGGACATTTTCGTGTGTTCCAGATATGGAACGTGCGTGATGCTCAGGTTTAGATGGCGGAATCTAAGTGCCAAACGTGCGATCGCCCGCATCCCCAAGACCTGGAACGATGAATCCTTGCTCATTCAACCCTTCATCAATAGCGGCAGAGAAGATCGTGAGTGCTGGGTACTCGGTGCTCAATTTCTGCAAGGCCGGTGGCGCAGCCACGATGGAAATAATGCGCGTTAGGGCAGGATCGACGCCCCGTTCTGTCAGCTCTTTCATGACAGCCATGATGGAGCCTCCGGTTGCCAGCATGGGTTCACTGACTAAGACGCGGGTTCCTGGAGCAAATTGCTCTGGCAATTTATTGAGATAACAGGAGGGTTCCAAGGTCTCTTCATCACGCACCATGCCCAGATGCAAAGTAGAGGCGAGTGGCAAGATGGCCTGAATTCCTTCCATCAGAGATAACCCTGCCCGCAACACTGGAATGATGGCGATCGCCTCTTCTGGATTCACAAAGGTTGCAGGACAAGCTGCAAGAGGAGTTTTAACGGTGGTATCAACGGTGGGTAGCCATTCTCGCGCAGCTTCGTAGGTCAGCCAGCGACCCAATTCCGTCATGGCACTGCGAAATAACACCGATGGAGTGGCTTCATCACGCGCGACCCCTAGCCAGTGTTTGATGAGGGGATGGGGTGGGACAAAAACGCGTAATTGTAGAGTCATAATGCTTTGGAGCTGATATTGGGTGGTTAGCAATAAATCTGCACCATCATACTCTGTTCTAATTCATTGGAACGGTAGGTGATACATCAATTCAATAAACCAATTCAATAAACCAATTCAATAAACCAATGCTTGAAACCGCACCGCACCATGCCTCAATTGCTCATGTCTTCCTAACCTTTGCCAAGTCGCATCTAAAACACATTCTCCTCCAGGGATGTGGACACTAATTCGCTACACTAATGAGCAACGGGGATTCAGAGGCAGGGTCAATAGGAATGGTGACGGAAATCAATGCGACGTCGGTATCAGCGACGCAACACACTCAGCAAACTCCAAATTCAGAAAACGAATATGACGTCATTGTCATTGGGTCTGGCATTGGCGGACTGGTGACAGCGACTCAGCTTGCCTCAGAAGGAGCCAAGGTGCTGGTCCTGGAACGATACCTGATTCCTGGTGGCAGCGCAGGCTATTTTGAGCGCGAGGGCTATTGCTTTGATGTCGGAGCCTCCATGATTTTTGGGTTTGGCGATAAAGGAACAACAAATCTGTTGACCCGTGCGCTGGATGCCGTGGATGAGAGCATCGAAACGATTCCCGACCCAGTTCAAATTCACTACCATCTTCCCAAGGATCTCGAACTCAAGGTACACCGGGACTATGAGCAGTTTCTGCAAGAGCTGATTGCACGGTTTCCTCACGAAGCAAAGGGAATTCGGCAGTTTTATGACGAGTGCTGGCAGGTGTTTAATTGTTTGAACGCGATGGAACTGCTCTCTCTTGAGGAGCCTCGCTATCTGATGCGGGTGTTTTTCCAGCATCCGTTTGCCTGTTTAGGGTTGGTCAAATACTTGCCTCAGAATGCAGGGGATGTAGCGCGTCGCTATATTCATGACCCAGAACTCCTCCAATTTATCGACATGGAGTGCTATTGCTGGTCTGTGGTGCCCGCCGATCAGACACCCATGATTAATGCAGGAATGGTGTTTAGCGATCGCCATTATGGGGGCATTAATTATCCAAAAGGGGGCGTCGGACAAATTGCCCAAAAACTGGCAGCAGGACTCGAGAAAGCAGGTAGCGACATTCGTTATCGGGCACGGGTAACGAAGATCATCATTGAGAACGGTAAAGCTGTCGGCGTGACGTTGGCATCAGGGGAGGAAATTCGCGCTCGGAGAATTGCGTCCAACGCAACCCGCTGGGATACCTTCGATAAATTGTTGCCTCAAACGACCTTGCCACCCAAAGAGAAAAAGTGGCGCGATCGCTATCAGAAATCGCCGAGTTTCTTCAGTATGCACCTGGGCGTTCGTGCCGATGGCCTACCTGACGATATGGAGTGTCATCACATCATCCTTGAAGACTGGCAACATCTGGAAGATGCCTACGGCACGATTTTTGTGTCGATTCCATCGCTGCTCGATCCGTCACTGGCTCCGGCAAACCATCATATTTTTCATGTGTTTACCCCAAGCTGGATGGACGATTGGCAAGCGTTATCGCCCAGTGAGTATGAGCAGAAAAAAGAGGCGATCGCCAACCAACTCATTGCTCGACTCGAAGCAATTTTTCCTGGGTTTAGTGCCGCCTTGGATTATCAAGAAATTGGCACTCCCCGAACCCATCGCCGCTTTTTAGGCCGGGCCGATGGCACCTATGGCCCAATTCCCTCCCGAAAGCTGCTGGGATTGTTAGGAATGCCCTTCAACAAAACGTCTATTGCGGGGCTGTATTGTGTGGGAGACAGTACATTTCCGGGTCAAGGTCTGAACGCTGTCGCGTTTTCAGGTTTTGCTTGCGCTCATCGCATTGCCGTTGATTTAGGCTTCCGATAACTGGGTTCTAGGCAAATACCCAAGTTGTGCTGAGACAGACCTAAGGGTAAGTCCCTGATACAGTCAAGCTCAAAAGGTGAACTGGGTTGAGAGGGGCAAGACGAGTTAATGGCCCGACCGGCACAGAGCGAGACAACTGGCACGATAGCAGGCGATGGCGTGCAATGTGGGGACGAACAGCGTCCATGTCTACCCAACTGAGTGCTTCACTTAGACGTTCGAGGGTGGCGAGAGCAATGACGAGAGTTCCATTGGCCAACAGATGAGTCAAACAATGATTCAAGATGGGGGTTAACTGGCCTCCGCTTCCCCCAACAAAAACATGATGCGGGCGTGGGAGTGTTTCTAAATGCTGAGGAGCCGATCCCTGAATGGGATGAATCGTGTCAACCTGAAACCGGTACATATTGGAGTGAATGAGACGGATGCCAGCCGCTGTTTTTTCAATGGCATAGATAGTACTGCTAGGGCAAAGTCGGGCAGCTTCAATTGATACGGAGCCGGTGCCAGCGCCAATATCCCAGATCACGGATTGAGGCTTCAGGGCGAGTTCGCCCAAAATTAGCAGACGGGTTTCTCGTTTGGTCATTAACCCAGGGCGATCGCCAAAACTCGCAAAATAGGAATCCGAAATCCCGATGACAGGCAGCTCTGACGGACTAAAAGGATGCCCAGAACCATGGGGTTTTCGGAGAAGAATGACCACATTTAAGGCTGCAAAATCATCCGAGGATCGGGTGGCTAAATCTTGAACAACATAGGATGCAATGCTTTCATCAGCACGTCCTAAGTTTTCGCACACCCAGATGGTATAGGCATGAGGGCGATCGAGAGCAAGAATGAGGCGGGCGATCGCATCAGGAGAATGGGTCGGGTCAGTAAACAAAGCAATCTTATGGATCCCTTTCGTTAATGCCTCCTCAAGAGTATGGAAAGAACGTCCGTGGACGCTGAGTACAAGCGCATCTTGCCAGGGTTCTTTAATGCGACTGAAGGCCAACTGCACGGCGCTGAGGTGCGGATGAAAGGTGAGGTCGTCAGGGGAGAATTCTTGGAGCAGGAGACGCCCGATGCCAAAAAAGAGTGGATCGCCAGACGCCAGAATAATCACCAGTGGCGGGACTATTGTCTCAGGTTGATCGTCACCTGACAGACTTGGCCTCAAGAGATGACCTCGGATCGTGTCTATTGCCGTTTGTAGAGACCCTAAAACGCAGACGTTTCCAGGATGATGAGGGAAATAACGGAGGTGGCGATCGCCCCCAACCAAAAGAGTTGCCTGCTGAATCAACAGTTGAATGGTGGGATGCAACCCTTCTGCGCCATCCAACCCAATACCAACGACGTGAATCCGAGTCGGCACATCATTCTTTCTCGTATCATTTCCTGTCATTCGCCCATCCAGAAGTGAATCATCCGCACGACTTGGCAAAGTTCACGAAGGAATGAGGGTTTTGGGCGCGCAACGAGCGCCCAAAACCCTCAATCCATCGTCGTCGATTTGAGAAGATTGCTAAGTCGTGTCATCAGCATACTCAATGGTTGCCCATGGACACCTGTTCCAGAAACACCTTGGGTCACAGGGTCGATTCTATGAGGTTTTCATCGACGTTGCCATGTCAGTACAAACAGAGCATTCACAATGGCCGCAGCCACAGCCGAACCTCCCTTACGGCCTTCGACCCGAATCTGCGGTACGGGGGTGTGTTCCAGCAGCTCTTTGGATTCCAGCACAGAAACAAACCCGACAGGTGCTCCAACAATCAAACAAGGATCGGCTGTTGCCGCCTGAATTGCTTGGCACGTCGCGAGCAATGCGGTAGGAGCATTGCCAATCACCACCATACTTTCTGGATGATCGTGGAGGCATTGCAAGATGCCTGTTTCTGTTCGTGTTTTTCCTGGGAGCGCTTGGTCGACTCGATTAACAGCAACATGAATCGGATTCTGAAAGGTCTTGGCAACCAGTCCCTGAATGCCCTGCTTCACCATATTCACGTCCACAATGATGGGCGTGCGTTGTTGGAGTGCGGCGATCGCCTGCTCGACCACTCCTGGACTGAAAACCATGCGCTCTTTGAATTCGAAATCTGCTGTGCTGTGGATAACGCGACGCACCACCGCATACTGCTCCGGAGAAAAAGCGTGATCTCCAATCTCAGCGTCAATGACAGCAAAGCTTTGCTCCACAATCGGATGATTTAGAGAACCGTTGCTGTCATGGATAGTGCGAGTCATGCAGGTGTGTGAGTGGGAAGTACTTGGACGGCATTAAAATCAAAAATCCAGATCCTGTGCCGCTCGCGCAGCGAGCGGCACAGGATCTGGAGGGGTACGTTGAATGATGACTCACTACGTCATGGTTGAAGGCGACGTTCATCACAATTAAATCGGTCATCCCGGTTCATTAGAAAGTCCCGTTAGACAGACGGTGCGGGGAACTGATGGTTGCGGACATCAGCAGAATAAGCCTGAATAGCGTCTGAAACAGTTTCTCTCAAATTGACGTAACTTTTGGAAAATGGAGGCTGCCATTCGGATAGCCCCAGAACATCGGCAGTAACCAAAACCTGTCCATCACAGTCTGGCCCTGCCCCAATGCCAATCGTTGGAATCGTCAGCTTTTGTGAAATCGTGAGGCCTAGTTCTGCGGGAATATGCTCTAGAACAATGGCAAACGCACCCGCCGCTTCAAGGGCGAGAGATTCTTCCAAAATTTGTTCGCCTGATTCTGGAGATTTCCCCTGCTTACGAAATCCCCCAAATTGGTGCACCGCCTGGGGCGTCAGCCCAACATGACCCAACACGGGAATCCCAATATTGACCAGATGGGCGATGGTGTCAACCATTTCTGGATAGCCGCCTTCGAGCTTCACGGCTTGTGCCCCCGTTTCTTTTAAGGCACGACCAGCCGCCATCACGGCCTGTTCACGGCTGGCTTGATAACTCAGAAACGGAAGATCAACCACAACGAGGGCATTGGTGACTCCCCGCCGAACGGCCTTCGCGTGGTGTAGCATGTCGTCCAACGTTACCGGGAGAGTTGTCTCATAGCCCAACGTCACCATGGCAAGGCTATCCCCAACCAGAATCAAATCGACGCCCGCCCGGTCTACAAGCTGGGCAATTAAATAGTCTGAGGCCGTTAACGCCACAATGGGTCGTCCCTCTTGCTTGTATTGAATGATTTTTTTGATGGTAACTGCCATGAGCGTGAACCGTGCCCTTGGGGAAAAACAACATAACCAGCCAATGCGCCCAGCAAGCACGTGAAGGGAGCGATCGCATTCGATCAAGCTTCACCACTGTATCGCCCAACGAAATGCAACAACATGTGCTCGGCCCATGGCGAGTGGAGCGTCAATCTTGAATTGAGGAATTGGAGGATTGTTGCGCTTGCCTTTGGCTGCTACACCACCACCTCAACATTATCTTGACCGACCACTCAGCTGACTTGAGAGAAATCGATATTCTGTGGTGCTTTCCATGAAATATCGATCTCTCTCTCTATTTTATTTTTATTTTTGCCAGACCTTGTCATCCTGGTATGTTCGCTATGTTCTGTAAAGCAATTGCATTGCTGAAACATCGCTGAACCATCTAAGCCACTCTGGTTCTAAGTCATACAGAGACCATGCTGTATCCCAATAAACGACCAGAGTGTTAGGAGGAGGGGCGATCGCCCCTCCTCCTAACATCATAAAGATTTGTAAGGATGCTGATTGAAATAAAGAAAATGATCGTGAGCTAATCCTCTGTAGGCGGCAGTTTCCCTCCTCATGATGATTTTGATTCGTTTGCAAGTCATGCTCCGTCAGACAATCTGAACAGGCGTTGACTCACGTATTACGACGGAAGGCTGTGGTGTCCGTTGAGTAAATTGGGGAACTAGGGTGAACACAGTCAATTCAGGTGGACAAAAACAACGTCCTGGGAAATAAGTCCCTAATCCGCGATTCACATAAAGCGTGTTTGCCCCAACCGTATGGAAACCCTGCGCCCATTCCCAATGCTTGACAACCTTGTAACAATCTTCTCGCATATAGGGAACCCAGCGCCGTAGCTTCTTGGGAACATATCGACGCAGTTTTTGATACATCGAGGGCAAGGGGCCAAGCCCAGGGAGTACGACCTGTCCTCCATGGGTATGGCCAGAAATTTGTAGGTCTACCCGCCAAGGTTGGAGATGCACGGCACTATCAGGGTTGTGAGAAAGCACAATGCGTGGAATACCCGCATCAATTGTATTCATCACCACGCTGGGATTAAATTCGCGAGACCATAAATCGGCTAATCCAACCAAAGCCAGATCAGATCCTACGGGATAGATCACTTGATTCCATAGCACTGGAATACCAGCCTGATGAAATGCATCGGTGATGGTTGATCGGGCATGGCTAGGATAGATATCGTGGTTACCCAGAATCGCAAAGATGCCGATGTTGCTTTTCATCTGGGTGAGATGATCAACAAGGCGATGGATGGGCGCTGGGTCATCGGTGACGTGGTCACCCGTGAGCACGACAATATCTGGGCAGAGGGCGTTATTCGCGGCGATCGCGTCATGGAGCAACTGATCAGATAGGCGCATTCCGTCATAATGCAAATCAGACAACTGGGTTATCGTCAAGCCGTGTAATGCATCAGAAAGATCTGCAATTGGCACGGTGATTGAATCAACCTTCAGTGAGCCAGCAAGAAGTCTATGCATAGGTCTGTTTGTTTTATTTTGTGTTTACAGCCAAACAACACTCACTCATGATTTCGCTATGATGGACGCTAAGTAACTGCGAATGCGTTCACGGTTACGAACGGAAGGTGGCTTAACGAAGCAAAGAACCCTAATCAAAAGAACACCCCGGGGGGTGCCTTTAGACGCGAGGTTCTCTGATAGGTAATGCCACATGACTTACAAGCAGCATTGTACTCATTGCCGTGCAGTTAAGCATCAGGTTATTAGACGTGATGCTGTGATGACCGATCACTGGCTATGGACAATGTAGTTTCAATGGAAGCGACGTACCTAAGGCAGATGACATTCTCGAAAGGTCGGTGTTCTGAATCTAGGGCAATCATCCACTTTGGTGTTTGAATAGAGAGATAGGGTTTTTCTGCTCTATCACTCTCATCACCCATGTAAGGTTTGATGACGATGGCAGATCACAACAACAGGGAGTATTGCATCCAGACTCAGGGCATCACGATTAAGGAGACGCGAGTATGGGACGGTTGCAAGTAAAGTTTCATCGAACGTTAGTTCACCCAATTTCGAAGTGGGTGGGTTCAGCTGTGGATGGCCTGAGTGGTCGAGGGAAGAAACGACGCTATCAATCCCTTGAGGCTGCTCTTTCGGCTACGTGTGAACAGCGCGATCGCCTTCAGGATGAAATTCAAGATTTAATCCAGTACACCGATACAGAACTCCTGCATCTCAAACAGGCGAATGAGCAACTACACCGTGAGCGAGATGCGCTGCAGCTCCAGGTGTGGACATTAGAAGAACAAATCAAAGCATTGACTCAGCTCAGTGACGACGGTGCATTAGAGGATGCGAGTGTTTTGATTTTGGATGCATCGACCCAAGACAATATCCAAGAACAACTTCAAGCTCCTGAAAAAGCTCATTCGGCAGCAGCAGCTATCCAGTCAGGGGATCTGCCACTCGTTGGCTTAGGCTATCCATCCATTGATTTATCTGGCTTGCGCCTTGCCTTGGTAGGCGGACACCCCACCACTCGTCGCGGTGTCATTCAAGAACTTCAGCTCAATTATGGGTTGCGCCATTGGGTGGAAGTGCCTCGGATGAATGAGGTCAATACCAATCGCTCCAAGGTGAAGTCGAAAATTGGTCAATGTACCCTTGTCGTGTTGATTACAGGTTATATGAGCCATCGCCTGACCGAGATTATTTTTAGCCTGAAAGAGGCAGGATCTCTCGCGGGAGAAGTTTTGCAACTCAATTGCAAGGGCAAAAGTGGTGTGGTTCGAGAAATCTTGAATCATGTGGAGCATGTCGGTGGCTAGAGTGTACCGTGCTCCCCATCGAACGTTGTGCCGAAGCATCGTATTAGCGGTCGGCATTGGCATGTTGTCGAATGTACCCGTTGCTCAAGCGATGGAACAGCTGAGCGCTGAGGCGATCGCCCAACGGATGACCGCTCTTCCTGGATGGACGATTGACAGTGGAATGCTTGTCTGCGCCTATCGATTTGAGGATTTTGTCGAATCCGTCGATTTTGTGAATCATCTGGTTGAACCGGCAGAGGCCGCAGGCCATCACCCCGATGTGGCGATCGCCTACAACACGGTTACGATTTCTCTGACAACCCATGATGCGGGTGGATTAACCACCCTGGATTTTGAGCTAGCGGAAACGATTGCATCGATCGGCAATTCGGATGGCGATCGCCCGTGCGTGCCACGGTCATAAGCCCACACCAAAGCCCACACCAAGTTGGGATTTGTCGTTTGGTTTTAATGACGTCCAGATCAAATGATGTCCAGATCATGAGAAGGGTCGGGCTGTAGAAGGGTCGGGCTGTTGCTCATTACTGTGTGCGCTGAATCAGACCGTCCAGGCGGAACCGTGCGATGGTGGCAATTTCTTCAAGAGCTTGATGGATTTCGAGATCGGGGGAATGAGTCAGTCGTTGTCGAAACGCATCAAAAATTGACGCTTTGGTGTGCTGTTTCACCGCAATGATGAATGGCATGTCAAAGCGATTTTTATAGTCGTTATTCAAGGATTGAATCACGTCATATTCGGCAGGGGTGAGTTGATTTAATCCGACGCTGGCCTGCTCTTCCACTGATGCATCCGCCATGGTTGCTCGACTGCCTAAATCCGGGTGTGCTCGAATCAGCACCAGTTGTTGCTCCCTAGAAAACGATCGCACGATGTCGACCATGACCTGATGCAGCTGTTCCAGCGTCTCAAACGGTCTATGGTGCCATGAGTCGTGGGCGATCGCCGGCGTTTCTTCAAAGACAGCACCCAACGCATTCGTAAAGGCTGACTGATCCATCTGGTTCAGTTCAGAGAGGGTGTACATGGTTAGCTGCCTCGATACGTGCTGTATGACCAGGGAGAGGTCAAGAGCGGCACATGGTAATGCGACGACGCATCCGCAATACCGAACCGCAGCGGCACTCGATCGAGAAAGAATGGCGTTGGCAACGTTGGATCTTTTTCAGAAAAATAACTCCCCACCTCAAAGATGAGTTCGTAGACACCAACCGCAAAGGCATCGTCCACCAAAAGGGGCGAATCCGTTCGCCCATCTGCGTTGGTTTTGACTTCTTTCAGCAATACTGTCTCTCCTGTCTCAGGCTGCACTGACCAAAGGGCGATCGCCAGTCCTGCCGCCGGACAACCATTGGCAGTATCCAAGACATGGGTCGTTAATTTACCAGCCATAGATGTTTTTTCTTGTCATTATCGACATCACCTTATCGCATGGGGCCGCTCAAAATTACTTTGGCCAGGGCAGCCGTCACATCTTCTGGTTGTTCATGGCGCAACTCGTCATACCACTTTTCAGTCAGGTCTGGGTCTTTGCCGTAAATGGTATCAGTTCGTTTCCGAGCCTTGAGCACCAAGGACGCGGTTCGTTCTTTGCGCTCTGCTTCATACCGCTTCAGCGCATCCGGCACGCTGATCGTCGTTGTCAGCAAACATCGAGTTAATGATTCTGCATCTTCAATCGCCTGGCAGCCCCCTTGTCCAAGGGTCGGCGTGGTCGCATGTCCTGCATCCCCAAGTAAAACAACTCGACTACGAACGAGGGCCTCCAGTGGATCAAGGTCGCTGATTTCCAACCGATTTGTTTCAAGTGGATTGATTGCCTGAATCAGGTTTTGCACAACCGTCGGCCAGCCTTCGAAAATACTGCCTAGCTCGTCTCGCCGATCCTCTGGGGCAACTGTTGTCCCCTGTTCCATCGGAGACCCAAAGAAAAAGTAGAAGCGATCGCCCCCAATGGGCATCATCGACGCGCGCTTTCCCTCCCCCACATAAATCACCCAGTTATCGGAATCTGCTAATCCGGGTTTTGCATCGACAATGCCGTTCCAGTTGACATAGTCCGCATAGCGGGGCGTTGTTTCATGATCCAGTACATATTTCCGTGTGATTGAATGAATGCCATCTGCGCCCACCACCACCTCGCCTGTCGCCCGATGGCCGTTTTCAAAAATGGCCGTGGCTCCCGATTCATTTTCTTCGACCGCAATGCACTTCATGCCAAGCTGTACCTTGTCTTGGCCTGCGGCGTACAGCAGCATGTTCTGCAAATCGCTCCGAGAAACAGGATAGGGACGTTGGCCCACATCTGCAATGAGCGGACGCAAATCGATATGGCTCAGCAACTCATCGGTATGGCTGCGGTATTCCATCCGATCCATCTGTCCTCCAATCGCGGCTAGTTGCTCCCCTAGTCCTAGATAATTTAGTACTTTGACGCCATTTGACCAGAGCGAGATGCCAGCGCCAGCCGGACGCAGTTGTCGAGTACGGTCGTAAATCTCAACGTCGTATCCCGCTTTTTGCATGGCGATCGCCGTGGTCAGTCCACCAATTCCGGCGCCAATGATGATGACCTTTAAGTGATACATGGATGATTCCTATGGATTTAGTGTGGAGGATAGTCCACTGTTCTTGCGATGAGGAAGGAGGGCGATCGCCCTCCTTCCTGCTTTCTGCTTCCTCATTCCTTGATTCTTGATTCTTGATTGTGGCTCTCTATTCCCGTGGCCCAGGAATAATACTATTCAACACGAGAGCAGTAATACCTCCTGTGGAAATTCCAGAGGAGAAAATGCTTTTGACGAGTGTAGGCATTTGATCCAACACATCAGGAGCAAAGGTCACTCCCAATCCCAAGCCGAGTGACACTGACAAAATCAATGATGCTCGACGCGTAAAGTTGACGCAGGATAGGATTTTGATGCCAGCAGATGCGACCGTCCCAAACATCAAAATCGTGGCGCCGCCTAACACGGGTTGAGGCAGCGTCTGGACAATGCCTCCCACAATGGGAAACAACCCTAGCAACATAAAAAGGCCTGCAATGAAAAACCCAACATAGCGACTGCCAATTCCGGTGAGTTGAATCACCCCATTATTTTGGCTGAAGGTGGTGTTTGGAAAGGTATTGAAGCAAGCAGCAATGAACGAGTTGACGCCATCACCCAACACGCCCCCCTTGATCCGGCTGATGTAGGTTTCTCCTTTAATCGGTTGATTGGTCACTAGAGAAGTTGCGGTCAGGTCACCGGTGGACTCAATGGTGGTAATCAAATAGAGGAATGCAAAGGGGATGAAGGCTGCAAAACTAAAGCTGATGCCATACCGAAATGGAATGGGAAAAGAAAACAACGCCACATTACCAAGATTACTGAAGCTCACCATGCCCATGGGAATCGCCACGATGTAGCCAACGATGAGACCAATGACGATGGACGACATTCTCAAGATGGTGCTGCTGGTACTGTTGAGCACGACAATAATCGCCAGCACAAGAAACGCCAGTCCCAGATTTTGAGGGCTACCGAAGGTGCCATCGCCTTTGGCAGCAAACCCACCCCCCATGCTGGTAATGCCCACATTGATCAGCGTGAGGCCGATGAGGGTCACGACGGTGCCCGTCACAAGGGGCGTAATTATTTTCTGAGCCAGGTGAATGAAGCGGCTAAAGACCATTTCGATAAATGACCCGACGAGGCACAAGCCAAAGATGAGGCCAAGGGCTTGTTCGGGCGTTCCACCCGCTCCTGTGACGCCCACCCCGGCAGCAATGATGGGGCCAATGAAGGCAAAGCTAGTGCCCTGGACACTCAGTAATCCAGAGCCAACGGGGCCTATGCGCTTGGCTTGGATAAAGGTGGCAATGCCAGAGACAAAAAGAGACATGCTGATAATAAATCCGGTATCAGCCGGGTTGAGTCCCAATGCTCCAGACACGATAAATGATGGCGTGATGATGCCGACAAAGGACGCAAAAACATGCTGAATGGCGGCAAAAATAGCGTTAGGAACAGGAGGGCGATCGTCTAGCCCATAAATCAGTTCCGAATCTGTGCTTGATGGACTCTCCTCAGCAACTCTCTCTTCGGCAAGGCGAAGCTCTTCACTCGGTGTCATTATTCTTCCTCGGTATCAATTTTCTGTATTAAACGAGCCGGAGCAGTGCTTTAAGAGAGAGTTAAGAATGTCTAAAGAAACTTCTCTATTGAGGCAGTAGCCATCACACAGCGCAAGCCATCATGGATGAGATAGTAGCGGTGCAGCAGGGTATTCCGTTGATTGCAATACCCCCATCAACAATTGCTGAACTCTTGAAATATCTATAGATTCACTGAAAGATAATGGATTCTTTCGCATGTCGTTGATGACATTGATACCAATGATGCAGATGCTCTGGGGGCTTAGGAAAAGGCGCTAAAACTGTATCCAAACCTATTGGGCGTCATTTTTCTGCATCCAAATCATAATTGGATCGATAACAAACACTAGATATTTTCCACAGGAAATCTCTCAAATTTCGACATGAAAATAGTGCGCAATACGTAAGAATTTTTACGTATCGTAGGTGTACAGAGATGAGATTTACCTATCACAACTGAATATTTAAGTCTGATCAATAGTGTTTCTTTATTTCTGTCTGTATGACTACGGGCATATGCAGCTTTGCTTAAGTAGCGAAGAGATAGAAAATTATGTTCTGAAATCCTCAAGGCTTTGAGGATTTGGCCATTCGAGAGATACAACGTAAAATCGCGGAGAAAACATAGAGACAGAACTTGAAAACGATCGTATCAGACTCAGGACATGTCTCCAGAATCCTTACAAAATAAAGGTTTATAGAAATTATAAAACTTGGATCTAATGCAATTTATGCAAAAACAAAATGAGCTTAAGGATGGTTCATTTAAAGTCTAAATAAATGCGAACGCCAACTATTTAGTAAAAACGATGTAATCGGTCATGATACTCATAAGTCAGCAACGGGGTCGAGCATGCAAGCGTTTGCAACGAAAAAAGCCTCATACTTGATTGTCAATCCAGAAAAATCTGTGAGCAATTTTCTGAACGTTAAAAAATAGCTCAATGTAGCGTTAATCAATCGATTAAGCTGGGAATCATAGTAATGGTTCACGCAACATGAAAGAGATAGTATCAAATACTAGAGAAGTAATAGTTACATTACTCATCGTCTTGTTTCGATCGCCATCACGATCGAAACAAGGCATGGAATTATGATAGAGATTTCTAGTATGTAGCGCAGTGAATACATGAGATTAGGCTTGGCGAATCAAACCATTATCAATCAGGGTGCAGTCATGGGTTGTCAGATAAAAGTTTCAGATATGGTGCTCAAAATAGTGAATGAACATGTCGAGCTAAGATTAGAATTTATTCCTCAAGAAACGTTTCAAGATCTTGAAGATTGAATCAAAATATTAGGTTCTCACCACAGTGAATCGATTGCAATATTTTTGAGTGAACCTACCAATTTTCACAGTAGCCTCACGAAATTCGTTCCATGTTGAGCATAAGTTCTGAGCTTCTCTAAATATTTAGGGAAGCGCCGTTTAGGTGCCTATGAGTAGTATGCGTGAAGAGTAATAGGTGTTTTCCAGTTAATTTTAAGCGCCTTTCTTTTCAAAATTTAGTTTTGTTGGTGGTTGTAGTTAAAGGGTCTGCGCAAACAGATAGATTGCCTAGTCATTTTGGGAGTAAACGTTGGCTGTTTTGTGTTGGGAGTATCAAACAATGTCCAGTTATCAGAGATATCAAACCATGTCCATATCGTCTAAAAAAGTCAAGAGCATGAATCAGAAAAACTATCCCGTTCAAACGACTCTCGTTGTGATTGATCCTGGTGTGGAAAACTACCAGTCACTTGTTGATGGAGTTGTTGATGGAGCCAAAGTTTTTGTACTAGATGCCAATCGAGACGGGGTCCAACAAATCACCGAAATTCTCCAGTCCTTCAGATCGAGACCTCTTCATTCTCTATCTCTCCACATCGTTTCCCACGGTGCACCAGGCACACTGTATTTAGGTAATGGTGAACTGAGCCTCAGCAACCTTAATTGTTATACAGAAAAGCTAAACTCCTGGACGAGTAGAGATCTCCTCCTCTACGGCTGTAACGTCGCGGCTGGAGATGCAGGCGAAGAGTTTATCTCCAAACTCAACTCACTAACTAATGCTAATATCTTCGCCTCTACTACGCGTATCGGCAACGTTATCCATGGAGATAATTGGCAGCTGGATTTTAGTACAAATAATCTTAAATCTGCATCATTAGCAATTTCTAGAGAAACTCAACAAATTTGGGAAGGTGTCTTGGGTGGAAGTTTCGGCACCGAGTTTTGGTTAGCTTTTTCGCCTAATACAGCTGCTGGCGACGCTAGTGAAACCTTTTTTATCTCTGGAGAAGAAGGTACAACAGGTACAGTCGAGATTCCAGGTTTGTCTTTCACGGAAGCATTCACAATTCCTGCAAGTCAGTTAGTTGAAATCTCACTACCTAATAACGCAAATTTACCAACCAGTACAGGAGTTTTTGATCAAGGAATTCACGTCACGTCTTCTGATGACGTTGGGGTTTATGGCGTGAGTCGGCAACAAGCGACAAGTGATGCATATACGGGTATTCCAGTCGATTCATTAGGAACCGAATACTTATTGCTAAGCTACACCACAACAATTGCAAGTTATCCAAACCAGTTGTCAGTGGTAGCAACCGAAGATAACACAACCGTTACAATAACGCCTCCTGGACAAACACCCGTTAACATCACATTGAATCAAGGCCAAGTGTATCAACTTAGAGACACTGCTGATTTAACAGGCACCGAGGTCATTGCGTCTGCAGGAGTATCTGTATTTGCTGGTGTAGAATGCGTCAACGTTGGGCAAGGTTTTTGTGACCATATCATTCAACAGATGACTCCTGTAGAAGGATGGGGCAATGTTTATATCACAGCTCCTATTCCTCAACCTGAACGCCATCGTATTCTCGCGTCTGAGAACGGGACTGAGGTCACCGTTAATGGCGCTGTTGTGGCCACTTTAAATAGAGGTGAATTTTATGAATTTACTGATTCTGGCGCACATGAAATTACATCTACTGCCCCTATTCTAGTTGCTAAGTATGCTGAAGGCGATGGATCAGGTGGTGGGGATCCTTCCCTCATGATTATGCCAGGAATCGACAATTTTATATCTGATGCGACATTTGCTACAGGTGGTAGTCAGTTCACGAACTTTGTTATTATTACTGCCCTATCAAGTGGGATTAGTAATATTACGCTTGATGGAGCAGCTATTACCGAAACTTGGCAACAAATCGGCAGCTCTGACTATTCATATGTTCAAATTCAAGTTACAGATGGTACACATACCTTATCAAATGAAGGTAGTGGAACCTTATTTGGTGCAACTGTTTATGGAGAAGGAAGCTCTGACTCCTATGGATATGTTGCTGGTTCAAATGTCTTGGGTCTTCCGCCATTCAACTTAGATCCAGCAAGTGACACAGGAATTTCAAATGGTGACTTCATCACCAATGAAAATACACCAACCTTTACAGGAACAGCCGACCAAAATGCAAATCTTGGCGACGTTATTACCATCTATGCTGATGGAGTGGAAATTGGAACAGGAACTGTTCAGGGCGACTTGAGTTGGTCGGTAACAACATCAACTTTGGCAGAAGGCGTGTATGCAGTCACTGCAACTATTACCTCTGGAGGCGTCGAGAGTGACCCATCAAATGCAACTTCAGTTGAAATCGATCTGACTCCTCCAACCGTTTCTTCACCAGATCTCGCAACAGCTAGTGATACAGGCAGCTCTGATACCGATGATTTAACAAGTGACCCAACCCCTGTTTTCGAAGGAACGGTTGAAGATGGAAGTACAGTCCAAATTTTTGACGGTGGAACCGTTGTCGGGGATGCAGTCGTTACAGGAACAACCTGGACATTTACGCCTTCATCAGATTTGGCAGAGGGAACATACACGTACACTGCAACCGCAACTGATGCAGCAGGTAATACAGCGGATAGCGGTGGTTTAACCTTTACGGTTGACTCTACTGCTCCTTCCACACCTGTCGCTCCCACTCTGACCATCGCCAGCGATAGCGGATCTAGTTCCTTTGATGCTATTACCAGTGTCACAACACCAACCATCGAAGGGACTGCAACAGTTGGCAATCAACTTGGCATTTACAACAATGGAGTGTTGATCGATACGATTGACGTAACAAGTGCAAATTGGAGCTACACCTTCTCGAGTCTGTCTGAGGGACATTACAACATTACAGTTGTCGAGATTGATAATGCAGGCAATACCAGTTCAGCTTCTAGTGGGTTATCAATTGGTATCGACGCAACAGCACCTGTCCCCGTTATTACTGAGGTGACTCCTGACCCAGCTGCAACCCCACCCGAAAGCTTCAGCATCAACTTTGGCGAAGAAATCTCAGAATTTGATATTACGAATTTTGCTCTGACCCTTGATAGTGCTCCAGTTGATTTATCTGGTATTGATCCCTCTAGTATCAATATCTCCACCAGTGACAGCATCACCTGGAGTATTAGTGGCCTTGCCCCTGCCTTGACGGACGAAGGAACCTACGTTTTGACTGTCACAGGAGTCACTGACTTTGCAGGCAATACCATGAGTTCTCCTGTTATGGAGACCTGGATGATTGATACTTCTGCACCAACAGTAGGCGCTCCCGTCTTAGCAGTTGTAAACCAAACCGGCAATGCTCCCACGAGTACCAACAGCAACTCTCCAACCGTTGAGGGTACGACAGACCCCAATAGCTCCGTTGAGGTTTTTGTAGATGGTAACTCCGTTGGAGTTGTCATGAGCGATGGCTCAGGCAATTGGAGTATGGCTCTCTCCCTAGGCAGCAACGGAACTTACAGCGTCACAACTCAGGTCACTGATGGAGCAAGCAACATCAGTCCTGAGTCAGCAGCACTTGCTTTGGTCGTAGACAATGTAGCACCAACGGTCGCCTTGAGCAATAATTTGGGTGCCCAGGTCAACGAACCATTCACTGTGACGGCAACTTTCAGTGAGCCTGTCTTTGATTTTGACAGTAGTGATATTGCCTTAACCAATGCAATGCTCAGCAATTTCATGGGCTCGGGTGACACCTATACGTTCTTAGTGACTCCAAGCTCTGATGGCGCCGTCAGTGTCAACGTGAATGGCAACGTTGCTCAAGATGGTGCAGGCAATGACAGTGTAGCCGCTGATAGTCAACTGGATGTGACCGTTGACATCACCCCTCCAAGCCAGCCACCTCTCCCTGAGATTGGCTCTGGTGTAGAAACAACTATGGATGGCGATCGCCGAATTACTCGTCAACCAAAACCAGAGATTGGCGGGACAGGCGCAGAACCCAACGGCACCGTCGAACTCTATATTGGCGATCGCAAGATTGGTGAAGCACCTGTTGATGGCAGCGGTAACTGGATCGTTACACCACCCAATGACTTAGAAGACGGTACTTACCAAATCGTTGCCCGCATCAAAGATAGTGCAGGTAACTCCAGTCCTGACTCCAGTCCAATCGAAATCACTATTGATACTACAGGTGCGTTAGGGGCCGTCATCAACCTCGATCAGCCCGTTCGTGATTCTGGAGTAGAAGGCATCACCATTTCCTTCAATGAGCAAGTGCTCAATTTTGACACCAGTGACATCAGTCTCACCCTTGACGGTGCACCCATTGATTTGACTGGAGCAGTTTTGACGTCATCGGATGATATCAACTTCTTATTGAGCAACATTCCTGGATTTGCTGAAGATAGTGGTAACTATCAAATCGACTTGTCGAAAGGCGACATAACAGACTTAATTGGCAACGGCTTAATTGAAGCGACTGGTACAGAATGGCTCACCGGTTATACCTCTGATCCTCGTCAGGCTCCTGATACAAGCGGGAAGGATCCATCTCGTGTTGGGGGAAGCCGTGGCGAAGACAGCGTCAGAGGAAGCAACGACCGCGACATCATGAGCGGACGCGGCGGCAACGACAGGCTGCGTGGTCGCGGTGGCAACGATAAGATACGAGGCGGCGCTGGAAAAGACAAGATCAGTGGCGGCAAAGGAAACGACCAAATATCTGGCGGTAAAGACAACGATACCCTGACCGGTCGTGGTGGGGATGATCGCATCGTTGGCAATGGTGGTAATGACTCCATGCGTGGTGGTGGTGGTGATGACCTCCTCTTCGGCAAGAAGGGTCGCGATTCCATGAATGGTGGCAAAGGCGAAGACACCTTCCTCTTCCGTCGATTGGCTGCCGAGGGCGACAAAATCCGCCAATTCAACGTTGAGGATGACGTGATTGATGTCCGTGGCATCTTCAACAAAACTGAATTTAGTGGAGATAATCGATTCGCTCGGTTCAGAGAGTTCATCGACCTCGTGCAGGTTGGTGCAAACACTGAAGTCCAGATTGATGCCGATGGAAGCGGTAGCGGCACCGAGATGATTAAGCTGGTCACTCTGAATGGGGTTGACGCGACCACTGTGCGTTCCGAGAACTTTGTGATTGGTAATGCATAGTCATCATGTATGCCGTTGAGTATAGCCAGTCGTAGTCTGACTGCACTCAATGCGAACTCTCAAGCTCCACCTTGTTATGAGGTGGAGCTTTTTCTTTGGGGCGTGCCGTTCAAGTGCGGTTGAATGAGCTTGAAGCGGACATTCCGCAGATTGTCATGACGGCTTGAGCAGCCGATAGCGTTCACGAGACACGGGTAGTCCACCACAGTACTCCTAGTTTTGCCACGTTATCCGCACTGTATAGGGCACTTTCTGCCACCAGTAATCTATCGAGACTCCAGTGCTCAGCAGATGCTAGTTTTTCCCAGTTGGCTCTTGCCTGGGGTAGCCCCAAACAAAAGCGACGAGTCCAGGGTTTGATTGAGCTTTAATCGTGGCCTGCAGAAATAGTAACCGTGAAGTCGTTAAAGGCTCTCCAGTTTATCCCGAACTGACATTAGTAACGTTGTGTTGCGCCTGAAACTAAGTCGAGAGCCTCTCTCCAATAGCAACGCTGAGAGATCGGATCAGATAAAGAGATTAAATATCCAGTATTTCCCTCAAAACTACAGGACAGCTATGAATACATCATACGGGAAACGCGCAGAAGAAAATAAGAGAGCTTGTTATTAAGTCAATACAAACCTAAATCATCACAATAGACGCGAAGAACAACCAAGAGAACACTCTATTTCCTTTTCTGTATAACTACTTAGGAAACTAAATTAAAGACATCTAAGGTGACTCACTAATCATAATTAATTCAATCAGAAAAACAATCAAAATAAAACATCCAGTGTTTTTGCTGATGGTTATTTTAGAAATTAGTCGGGAACAATAGTTCAAGTTCAGCTTGTAATAAGAGTGTAGCAAT
>JBCCWF010000020.1:0-27526 GCA_039194035.1 Cyanobacteria bacterium P01_E01_bin.6
GACAGCCGCTCGCCCGCCGCCCCTCTATTGGTACGTTATTTTCTAGCAAGTCCCTTAGGTTAAATGACATGCCGTGAACAGTTGACTCGGTGAATGCTTCCTTAGGTGAACTGTTGACTAAGCGTGACAGGATTATGAACCGTAATTTTCTTCTTGTGAATCGATATCATGCCATCTTGGCGCAAATCACCCAACAAGCGAGTGACGGTCACCCGTGTCGAGCCAATTGCTTCGGCGATCGCCTGATGAGAAAGTTTGAGATCAATTGTGATGCCATCAGAGCTGGGCAGACCAAAGTCGCGACATAGAATCAGCAAAAAACTAACCAAGCGTGACCCCATGTCTCGGTGAGCTAACGTCTCAATCATCATCTCAGTTTGCAGAATTCGAGAAGACAACCCGCGCAGCATAATCATGGATAGCTCAGGCTTTTCCTTCAGCGCTTTTTCGACCTGTTCAATGGGGACAGACAGAAGTTCGACTGGCGTAAAGGCTACCGCATGATAAAAGCGGTCAGATTTATGGCCTGTAATCAGTGATAAGACACCAAATACACTGTTCTCGCGCAATAGGGCAACCGTGATTTCTTCTCCCGCTTCGTAGACCCGAGAGAGCTTGACTGCACCTTTCAGCAAAAAATAAACACGTTCTGCCGGATCTCCAGGAAAGAAGATGGTTTTGCTACGCTCGAATGTTTCAATAACGGGAGGAAACGCCCCGCCACTAATTTGCCGAAAGACTTCTGCTAATGGCTGTTCCTGAATCACGAGCATATCCCTAACTTCCTACTGAGAAAAAGTGCTGTTCAAGCGTGAAAACGTTTCACTGACACTGAACTTGAGTCTTTTAGCGAATCAATCTGAGGTTTCTATCAAATTAATAAACGGTAGTCTAATCCTGAAAATAACCAATACGTGTAAACGCTTTAGATCACTAAACTTAACTAAGCAACTTTTTTTTGTATCTGCTTATACATGAAGCCCCGAAATGTTCATTTTGAACGGTATTCTTCACGCGTTGTTCATGATTGGTATGCCTCATCACATTGGTGGCGTCATGTTTTGTATGATTGGCAACATTTTCACATTAGCTTTGTTGGTATTTGTATGAGCATCATTTTCGAAGACTGTTTATATTCAATGTTCCTAGGGTTCCGGCTATGTAATGTGCTCTAAGTGAGTACCCAGCATAGTGACTGGTCCGAGAGGAGCAGGTTGGTATGTAGAGTGATAAGCATCAGTCGAATTGGGCTAGTGCTTATCCAATACAGCTAATTACACGGCGGGAAAAAAGCCCGGGAGGTTACTGGCGACGATGGTCGCCAGCCTCCTGGGCTTTTTAATTTCATTGCTTGTAACGCATCAAGCTGTCTATATGTTATTGCATGGGTGGTATGTATGACTGATGAAGGGACTCTATTTCAAAGTCCTAATGCACAATCAGAGGCAGAACAAGCCCTAGAGAAAGAAACGAGGTTGCCGCTCACTGGATGGCAACAGGAAGTGTCTCAGGGACTGGAATATGGTTTGGAGGGAGCCGAAAGTATTCGCGATCGCACCATTCCGACTTTTTCGCGGGGTGAATTGCCGCACTACGCGGGCATCAATACATTTCTCAAAGCCCCTTATGTAGAAGATGTACGCAAGGTTGGTAATTATGACGTTGCCATTGTTGGCGTTCCGCACGACTCGGGAACGACGTATCGCCCCGGTACTCGGTTTGGTCCTCAAGGAATTCGTCGTATTTCTGCGCTTTATACCCCCTACAACTTCGAAATGGGCGTTGATTTACGAGAGCAAATCACCCTATGCGATGTCGGCGATATTTTCACCATTCCTGCAAATAATGAGAAATCCTTCGACCAAATCTCCAAAGGTGTTGCCCATGTGTTTAGTTCTGGGGCTTTTCCAATTATCCTCGGAGGCGACCACTCGATTGGGTTTCCGACTGTGCGTGGTGTCTGCCGCCATTTAGGAGATAAAAAGGTTGGCATCATTCACTTTGATCGCCATGTCGATACTCAAGAAACTGATTTAGATGAACGGATGCATACCTGCCCGTGGTTCCACGCCACAAATATGGCAAATGCACCAGCTAAGAATCTGGTTCAGCTGGGCATTGGGGGCTGGCAGGTTCCTCGTCAAGGAGTGAAAGTGTGTCGTGAGCGATCTACCAATATCCTGACGGTGACAGACATCACTGAAATGGGGCTAGATGCTGCTGCCGACTTTGCTCTCGAAAGAGCCTTAGATGGCACGGATTGCGTTTATATCAGCTTTGATATTGATTGCATTGACGCTGGCTTTGTTCCAGGAACCGGATGGCCTGAGCCGGGAGGCTTATTGCCACGGGAAGCGCTGTATCTTCTAGGGAAAATCATCCGAAGTGCACCAGTGTGCGGGCTTGAGGTGGTGGAAGTATCTCCGCCTTACGATGTCAGTGATATGACCTCACTGATGGCAACCCGCGTGATCTGTGACGCCATGGCTCACCTCGTGCTTTCTGGGCAACTGCCTCGAGCAGAAAAGGCCTCGTATATCAGCGACGACTGCAATATGCAAGTTGATCAGGCGTGGTTGTGATCAGTGAATGCAAGACGTGAAGAGAGGTTGCGTTGTAAATAAACAAAAGATTGCAGGGGTAAAGATTGCAGGGGTGAGGAGGTGATCAGCAGGAAATAAGTACCTGGACGTCTACCTTTGTCCATTTCCCATTACCTCTCCTTCCCCTATCCTCCATCACCCCTATTTCCTACTGAGTTCTCATTCCCCAACCCTCGCCTATGCACGAAACTGATATGACGAAAGCCCTCATCTTGACTGTTAAAGACTGGTGGGATGCACAGCCGGATAAACCTTCCGTTGAGACGGTTCATCTCATTGTTGGTCAGTTCACCTGTGTAGAACCAGCCAGCTTACAGTTTGCGTTCGAGGTGCAAACACAAAATACGTTTCTTGAGGGTGTGACGCTTGCCATTCGAGAAACACCGCTGGTTGCCTTTTGCCACCAATGCCAGCAAGACTATCGTCCTGTAATTGGGTTGCAGTATGCCTGTCCTACGTGCCAATCACCGATGGAGGATATTCGCTCTGGTCGAGAGCTCAAAATTGACCGCATCGAATATCAGTCAGCAGCAGCACCAGCACCAACGCCAACCTGAAGACTTATGACTGTACGTTGCGAGTCCGGTGCTCTGATTCGATGCTCTCGTCAACACTGCAGTTGTTGACCGCCAATCAATACACACATGATTTTAATACATTACTTAACATGACTTATGCATCAAACATTTGACGCTGCTCTCGGGGTGAACCTCCTCCATGTCAATCAAACGGGTGCTGATCACAATCGGGAGCACTTTGATCGATGGGGAATTACCTGTCTCAACATCATGAGTAGTCCTGGAGCAGGTAAAACAGCGCTGCTTGAAAAAACTCTGGAAGCCCTAACCCAAGAGATGGCGATCGCCGTCATCGAAGGGGATATGACAACAGAGTTGGATGCCGACCGTCTTCGTCAATATGGCGTTCCGGTGATTGCCATTAATACAGGGCGATCGTGTCATCTCGATTCAAAGATGGTCGCTGGCGGCATTCACCGCCTAGCGCAAGAGCATACTCCCAGTGACTTTGATTTAGTCCTTGTTGAAAATGTAGGCAATCTCGTATGTCCGGCAGAATTTGAAGTCGGCGAGCATGCCAAAGTAGCGCTGCTGAGTGTGACGGAAGGAGAAGACAAACCCCTGAAGTATCCCGTTATGTTTCAGGAAGCGGATTGTCTGTTGATTACAAAGCTGGATCTTGCACCCTATGTCGATGTGGATATCCAGCGCATTGAATCCAATATTCGTCAGATAAACCCCCACGTCACGATCATTCCTGTATCAGCCAAGACTGGGGAGGGATTATCTCTGTGGTTTGATTGGATGCGATCGCGCGTGCAATCGCCCCAACTGATCTAGCTGCACCGTTCAACGCAGAGGAGCCGATGAAGCACATGTTGTCATCACGCCTGCATTAGTCCTGCATTAGTAGAGTTAGGCCGTTCATCGACATCGTTACAAGGCTGGGGTGTAGAAAAGGGATTGTTGAACGGTCTGTATGACTGAATTACATTAATCATCATTATTTTGAACGGAGGAAATCAAAGATGAATCGACGAATGGTGTGTTCTTGGTTGGGTCTGTTTCTGGCCACTGGAATGTTTGCCGCAGGGTGTGAGCCAGCTCCTGCCCCCGACACCTCAGAGACTCCCGTGGAGGAAGAAGTGACGGAGGCTCCATCTGGCGACCCAATTGTCATGGGCTACAGCAGCTGGGCGGGTTGGTGGCCATGGGCGATCGCCGAAGAAGAAGGGCTATTCGAAGCAAACGGTGCAAATGTTGAATTGAAATGGTTTGATGGCTACCTTGAATCGATGGAAGCCTTCGCAGCAGGACAGCTAGACGCAAATTCGCAAACATTGAATGACACGATCTCTTTTGCCGATGTGGCAGAGAACGGAGAAGTTGCTGTGCTGGTGAATGACAACTCAGCTGGCAATGACAAAATTATTGTCTCTGACGAGATCAATAGTATCGCTGACTTAGTCGGGAGAGAAATTGCGTTGGAAGAAGGGGTGGTGGGAGATTTTCTACTATCTCTTGCCCTTGAAGATGCAGGGTTTTCTAGGGAGGATGTGTCCATTCGCAATCTTGAAACTGGAGCGGCTGCGACCGCATTTGCAGCTGGACAAGTAGATGCATTTGCAGGGTGGGTTCCATTTTGGGAAACAGCTCTGACCCGAGAAGGCAGCAAGGAGTTGGTGAGTTCGGCTGAATTTCCAGGTGCGATTCCTGATTTGCTTGTGGTGAGTCAGACGTTGATTGATGAACAGCCAGACCAAGTACAAGCCTTGGTTAATACCTGGTTTGATGTCATGGAGTTTATTGACGAAAATCAGGAGCGTGCCTATGAAATCATGGCTCAACGGGCCAATGTGAGTCCAGATGAATTTGAACTCTACCTGGAGGGCACTCGATTCTTCTCAATTGAGGATAATCTGGAGGCGTTTTCAGCAGGTGGAGAAGACATGAAATACATGCCCTATTCAGCTCAAGTGATGACAGATTTCATGATCGGGGTCGGATTCATTCCTGAAGCGCCCGATTTGGATGCCGTTCTCGATGATACGTTTGTGAGAGCTTACGCCGAGCAACAGTAAGTTGTTTGGCATATCGCCGAATGTTGAATATGAATCTCCCCCAGCTCTCAGGGTGCTTATCGTGAAATCTGTGCATCATGGCACTGATTGATGGTCGAACTCTGGGGGCTATACATTTTCTGGCTTATGGCTTCTCAACTAACATGGCAAGACGCCGCTTCATGTGACTGCCTGGCACTCTCACCCCTTCACACACAACATGACCCATCCCTCCGCGACAATCGAATCAAAGACTGATGCCTCCACGGCACAAGGTTTAAGACCTACGGTTTTTTGGCGTATTGCGGACGATATTCCGCGATCGCTCAACTGGAGCTTGATGACAGCGTCAGTACTGACTCCATTTCTGACCTGGTGGCTGGTGGCCGAAACAGCAGGGATTAATCCTGCATTTTTGCCGTCTCCAGCAGATGTGGGTGAGGCTTTTGCACGGTTATGGGATCGTGGCTTTTTGATCCAAGATACCCTTGCCAGTTTTTCAAGGGTGATGGGTGGGTTTCTCCTAGCCGCTATCATCTCAGCTCCCATTGGGATATTGATGGGCACTTTCTCAAGCATTTCGGCACTGTTTGAACCCATTATTGGCATTTTTCGATATATGCCAGCTCCAGCGTTTACTCCTTTGCTGATCATCTATTTAGGCTTAGATGAAGCCCCTAAAATCTCTCTCGTTATCTTGGGTGTTGTGTTCTACAACATCTTGATGATTATGGATGCGGTTAAGTTTGTCCCCAAGGAACTGATTGAAGCGACCTACACATTAGGAGGGCGACGCCCTCAAATTTTGCTGCAGGTGATTACACCCCATGTTCTGCCCAATATCATTGATGCATTCCGCATCAATATGGCAGCTGCATGGAATATGGTCATTGTGGCTGAGCTGATTGCAGCAGACGCAGGACTTGGCAAACGCATTCAAATTGCCCAAAAGTTCTTTAATACAGATGAGATTTTTGCCTGCCTGATCGTATTGGGCGTGATTGGCGTTTCTCTAGATTTATTGTTCAGATGGTTGCTTCGCTTCACCTGCAAGTGGGCTATCGATTGAGTCCGTGGGTTTGCCATCCCGGAAGGGAGCATGCTTCACGTTCTCTGTATGTCTTCCAATGGCTGATTGGTGGTTCACAACGAAAGGTCAGGGGCGTGACTGTATGATGAACGCTTTCAAAATGTCTGTCACTTGAGAAATCCTCACGCTTAGGAAACACGATGCACCTTGAAGTCTCCAAAGTTTATAAACAGTTTGAAACCCGTCGAGGGGCGCTGGTAGCTCTCAAAGATATTAATATGCATGTTGAGGCTGGTGAGTTGGTTTGTGCGGTCGGTGCATCCGGATCAGGAAAATCGACGCTACTCCGTCTGATTGCTGGGTTAGATCGACCAACGGCAGGCACAATCACAGTCGATGGTGCGACAGTTGTAGGCCCAGGAGGCGATCGAGGGATGGTCTTCCAGCGCTATACCCTGTATCCCTGGAAAACAGTCCTCAAGAATGTTGAATTTGGGCTAAAACTCCAGGGGATGCCTGCGGCGAAACGACGTGCAACAGCGTCAGAATATCTTGATGTGGTGGGGCTTTCGCAATTTGCACAAGCGTTACCGAAAGAACTCTCAGGCGGGATGAAACAGCGAGTGGCGATCGCCCGTGCATTAGCCTGTCAACCCAAAATTCTGCTATTGGACGAACCGTTTGGAGCGCTCGATGTGCAGACGAAAGAAGTGATGCAACAGTTTTTGCTTAATTTATGGCGACGAACAGGGGCGAGTATTCTGATGATCACGCATGATGTCGAAGAAGCCGTATTTCTCTCGCAACGCATGTACGTGATGACGGCTCGCCCCGGGCAGATTCGAAAAGAAGTCGTCATTGATCTGCCGAACGATCGTACCTATGAAACAAAACGTCAGCCTTTATTTCAAGACTATAAGAACGACATCATGGATTTGCTGCGCGAAAAACATCTTGAAACTGCTGACATAGTCTAGTAAGTAGTTAGCCATAAGTAAATGTAACCTTCCAAATACTGTGCCGCCCGCGCAGCGGGCGGCACAGTATTTGGGGTTTTGGTTTTAATGACGTCCAGGTACTTAACTACACAGCAGTGAAGACACGAGTACTTGGTGAGGCGTCACGCTTACGTACACCATGGTTTTTGGCTATGAACAGCCGCCATGTCAATACACGACTTGGTAAAGTTTACAGAGGAATAGGATTGTGGGGCGTGCGTTGCGCGCCCTAAACCCTCATTTTTTTTGAACTTGTGAGAAGGTTGCCAAGTCATGTCAACATCAGCAAATGAACCATGCGGGAATCACTGAAAGAATGCCAAGCTTCATTAAGTTCAATCACTAGCCTCAGCATTTTTGCGCACTTCGCACACAATAGAGATGTGTCACACTAGATCGACTTTGCCCGCTACAGCACTGCTGTCATATGGCCCCATGCAGTCATGAGCTATTGCTTAAACCCTAGGTGCTCTGAACCAGATGCACCGTCCAATCCTGACCGAATACGTGCCAAATTTTGCTCAAGCTGTGGCACGCCCCTTTTGCTGGGCGATCGCTATCGTGCGACCCATGTCATGAGACAACATCCTGGAGGCCGTACATTTGTTGGTTTTGATGAACATCGACCATCGAAACCAAGATGCATTGTCAAGCAATTCTTCAAAGCGGCTGACCATTTTTGCGATCCACACCCTTTAAAACAGTTTCATCACGTCGCAGAACGCCTCGAAACCCTGGGGCAGCATCCTCATATCCCAGCACTCTGGGCTTTTTTTGAACAAGATGATCACCAATATTTAATTCAGGAATATTTAGAAGGCACGAGCTTAGACGCTCAATGCCAACAACATGGGGCATTTTCAGAAACGAAAATCCGCACGGTGTTCCATCATGTGTTGCCTATTCTTGAGTTTGCTCACAACCACCAAGTCATTCATGGCGATATCTGTGCTCAAAACTTGCTGTATGTAAAGCGAGAGAAAGCAGGAGTCAGCAAAGGAATGCTGGCGCTGGTTGGTTTTGGCTCTGAACTCCTGCTACCTGCTAGAGCATTTGCGGATCGATCGTTGTCTGCGCCATCAACGACGACAGAAGCAGCGCACCTAGAGCAGTCTCTAGACCATCAGACAGCAGGGCTTGATTATACGGTGTCTGGTGATCTGTATCGCCTTGGCCTCACTTGCATGTCTCTCCTAACCGGTGAATCGCTGACGACGCTCTATGACCCCGACAAACATCTATGGCAGTGGGAATCCTATGTCAAAGGTGATGTGAGCGGTTGGCTGAGCCAGATTTTGAATAAACTGTTGAATCACCAGGAAACAGATCGATATGAATCTGCCAGTGATGTCCTTGCGGATATTCTAAGCAATGGTTCCAGCATTAGCCATCGACCGACCCTGGTTCCATCACCCAACGACACCAGGCGCGGCTCTCAAGATGTACCTATTTTGACAGAATATTCCACCCCATCTTCAGTTCCATGGCAGTGTGCTCATACCTTGCGAGGACACGATGCTTGGGTTCGTTCCGTGGCAATCAGTGCCGATGGACAACTCATCGCAAGTGGCAGTGGCGACAAAACGGTGAAACTCTGGTCGGTAGAAACGGGGCAACTCTTGCATACACTCACCGGTCATTCAACCTGGGTTCGAGGCGTGGCGATTAGTCCTGATCAGCAAATGGTTGCAAGCGTCAGCAACGACAAAACCATTCGTCTGTGGCATGCCCATACCGGAGATCATCTCCAAACCTTGACCGGCCATGGTGACTGGATCCGAGCCGTCACATTTTTGCCCATTGAGGGGGGGTTAGCGACTGCTGGACAAGACAAAATCATTCATGTGTGGGATCTGAAGCGAAATATGATGGTGCGAACACTACAGGGCCATGCCCATTGGGTTCTGGCATTAGCTCATCATCCCGATGGGAAACGGCTCTTCAGCGGTAGCCGCGATCGCACCATTCGATGTTGGAATCTTGCCTCTGGAAAATGTGAATATACGCTTTCAGGTCACACCTCAGAAGTATCGTCCTTAGCTATCACACCCGATGGCAATCAGCTGTTAAGCGGTAGTGGCGATCAAACTATTCGGGTGTGGGACATCCAGTCTGGACAGCTCTTGCAAACCTTGCGTAGCCACGAGGGGGCCGTTAATGGTGTCGCGATGCACCCGTCGGGCATAGAATTTGCATCGGGAAGCAACGATAAAACCATTAGGCTCTGGAAACTTGGAGCTGAGGTGCCATACGCCACATTGACAGGGCACGTTGGCTGGGTATGGACAGTTGATTTTCCAAAACACGTCGAAGCGAAGGGAGCATCCACGCTGATTAGCGGTAGTTGGGATAGCACCATCAATATTTGGTACCCGACGGCATGAAACGCCGTCATCATCTAGTTCGGGTGTTGCTTTGTAACGCAATATAACAGAAATGACGTCATGCCGGCATGCTGTCTTGACAGCACATTGAAGTCGGCATTATTCTATCAACCATACCCGGGTATTAATTGTACGTAGCGATTTATGAGCGATAAGACAAAGGTTACTCTTTACATCCCACCTGAACTTCACCGTAAGCTTAAAGTTAAAGCTGCTGTTGATTCTGAGGCGATGTCATCAATTGCTGAACAGGCGATTGTCTTCTATTTAACCCACCCCAATATTGTGGATGAAGTAAAGGCTGAGCAGCAAAACGCGCATCGTATTCATTCATGTCCTGAATGTGATTCAAACTTCTTGTTCAAGGATGGTGAGGTTGTTCAGTTGATGAAGCAACCCGGCATTATCCAAGGCGATGATGACGATTTGGAATTACCTGCTGATATCGAACGAACTGTTGTTGGCTCTGACCGCAGTCATGCTAGCCAAGAGAGTCTTGTTCCTTGCTAGGAATTTTCCTTGAAGCAGTCTGCGACTATATTTTTTCTAACTTGATTTATGTCATTGGTTTAGCGTCTGTAAGTGCATTATTTATAGGCGCTGCCTAAACGCATCATTGATCCTGTTACTCTCTAGGTCTTAACGATCATGAAAGAAGAGCTCAGTATTCTAATTCAAGCTCAATACCCATTGATCTACTTAGTAACATCTGAGGAGGAAAGGGCCACTGGGGCGATCGCCCAACTCAAGCTTCAGAGAAAAATATTTGCGTGGACGGTCACTCACGGTATTGTCGAGCATGATATCTCTCAAGGAGCCGCACCAGCTCAGCATAGTCACAACACCGTGTCTCCTGAGGCAGCCATTGAGTGGGTTGTTCGGCAGCGTGACCCAGGGATTTTTATCTTCAAGGATTTGCACCCGTTTCTCGATTCTCCTGGCGTCACTCGTTGGCTGCGGGATGCGATCGCGAAATTCAAGGGTACTCAGAAAACAATTATTCTCATGTCCCCAGTTCAGCAGGTTCCGATTGAGCTGGAAAAAGAAGTCGTCGTCTTAGACTTCGAGCTTCCGGACATGACCGAACTGAATCAGGTTTTGACCAAGCAGCTTGAGCATGTGAAGACCCATAGAATCTCCACAGAAGCTCGAGAAAAGTTGCTGAAAGCAGCTCTTGGACTGACAAGAGATGAGGCTGAAAAAGTCTACCGAAAATCGTATGTGACCTCTGGGAAACTTACTGGGGAGGAGGTTGAGATTGTCCTCTCTGAGAAAAAGCAACTCATTCGCCGTAACGGCATTCTTGAGTATGTTGAAGAGGACGATACGATTGATTCTGTTGGAGGGCTAGCTGAGTTAAAGCATTGGCTAATGCAGCGCTCTAATGCGTTTAGTGAGCGTGCCCGAGAGTATGGCCTACCCCAGCCAAAAGGCATGCTAATTTTGGGAGTACCAGGGTGTGGTAAATCGTTGATTGCAAAGACGACCTCTCGCCTATGGGGCTTACCCCTTCTGCGTCTTGATATTGGCCGTGTCTACGATGGTTCAACAGTGGGTCGGTCAGAAGCCAATCTTCGAAATGCTCTGAAAACGGCTGAGTCCATTTCTCCAGCAATCCTATTTATAGATGAGATTGACAAAGCGTTTGCAGGTAGCGCAGGATCAGCAGATTCGGATGGTGGGACTTCCAGTCGAATTTTTGGGTCATTTCTAACGTGGATGCAGGAAAAGACATCGCCTGTATTTGTCATGGCAACCGCTAACCGAGTTGAAAAATTACCCGGTGAATTTTTAAGGAAAGGGCGGTTCGACGAACTCTTCTTTGTTGACTTGCCCAATGCAGAAGAGCGCAAAGATATTTTTAGAATTCATCTATCCAAACGCCGCTCCGACATCTCCAGGTTTGATCTTGATCAGCTAGCGAATATGTCTGAAATCGAGACTTATATTGGAGAACAACGCGCAACATGTCGGTTCTCGGGAGCTGAAATTGAGCAAGCTGTCATTGCTGCAATGTACGAAGCATTTGCGCAAGAAAGAGAGTTTACACAGCTTGATATTATTGCGGCGATTAAGTCTACGTTGCCGCTTTCTCAAACGATGGTTGAACAAGTATCCGCATTAAGAGATTGGGCCAAGCAGCGCGCGCGCCCAGCTTCCACTTCAGTCGCAGAAGAAAGAGAGCAAGAACAAGAATATAGGCGACTGGAGTTTTAAAAGGCTTTCTTTTCTGCCTCCCAAGCAGAAAGAGGGGCTAGCAATATCTTGTGTATTGTCTAGCAGTTTCAAAAAGCTACAACTTTGGTTATCGAAGCATGTAGCAGTTCACAATAAAAACGTTGTCGATTCTCTCAGTTTCTCTACAGGAGGAAATTCCGAATGTCTCACTTTAGTACTCTTCGTACAAAGATTACTGATTCTGTTGTTCTTACTCAGTCTCTCAGCGACCTCGGCATTGCTGTTAAAGAAAATGCGGATATCCGTGGCTATAATGGTCAGCGCGTTCGTGCAGACATTGTTGCTGTACTTGAAGGCGAATATGATCTGGGTTGGTCTTTAAATGCTGATGGCTCTTACGATCTCATCGCTGACCTCTGGGGTGTGGCGAAGAAGCACAATCAGACCGAGCTCATAAACTCCATCAACCAGAAGTATGCTGTGAATAAGACTCTGGCTGAAGTGAAGCGCCCTGGTTTACAAAACGCTAACGTAAAGTTGGTGCTTCAAAAGTAGTTTCTCTGAGCGTTCCCAAATTTGTCGGGCTTCCTAGAATGAGAGGCTCGACTTTTTTGTGTATGTGTCTTTGGGGATCTGTAAATAAAGTACCAACAGAGGGGAAGCGTGCTACGCCCGCCGCCCCTCTATTGGTACTTTATTTTCTAGCAAATTCCTTGCTAAATTGTATGAATTGCTGAACGGTATGACTGTGAGGCTTCAATATATAGCGGTATGCATGTTAGTCAAGCACAAAAAGGGTGGTGCGGGGCGCAGCGCGCCCACAATCCCGTTAAATTCTGCCTGGCTTATGTTATTGAGTCAAGACACCTTGTTCTCGAAGAAAGCGACTTACACTATTTTTCAGATGCTATCGTTGCTTCATATCGTGATTAACCTTAAGAATGTGCGGATCTGAAAGATTTTCTGGGTAACATAGTCTAGAACAAAGAGCTTGATACTAATTGACAGCTTAAATCCGATGATGGATGTACGTCTAAGCGTAAGGTTAGTTCGGTCTGCCCCTTTTACAGTTACCTGGTTCAGATGCTGTAACATGCATTTATTGTTGTAGGAAATGGCATTGCCGTTACAAGCTTAGTTCTTTAAATAATCAAGACGTTAATGAGTTTTACCACGTACTTTCATGCAAACTGAAGCGTTTAGCCAGCTTTTCCCACTCTTCAGTGCAGCTAGCCCTGAGACAATAGATTGGCTGCTTTCAATTGCTGAGAAGCACGACTATCCTGCAGATAGAGCCGTGCTGATGGAGGATGCTTGGGGAAATGCGGTTTATTTTATTGAGTCGGGTTGGGTCAAAGTCCGGCGTCATTCCGGCGATGAGGTTGTCACACTTGCAATCCTTGGTAAGGGCGACTTCTTTGGCGAAATGGCCATCCTAGATGAATCTCCTCGTTCGACTGATGTCATTGCAATGTCTGAAGTCAAGCTTTTGAGTGTGTCTGCACAGCGATTTATTCAGACCTTGTTTAAGGATTCTCAGCTACATCACCGCATGCTGCAACTGATTGTGCGGCGATTGCGTCAGACCAATGGGCGGTTTCAGCTACGACATCAGCCTCCCGCCATCAAATTGGCCAATACACTCATTTATCTGGGTGAAAACTATGGACATCCGTCGGATCAGGGAACGGAGATTTTGAATATTCCCCTGAAAGATCTGGCAGACGTAACCGACATCAACTTAGACGATACAACCAAAATTATTCAGAAGCTTGAGAGCAAGGGTTGGCTCAACATCGACTCTCAAAGTCAAGTAATGCATATTATTAATGAGAAACAGCTGACACATCTTGCGGGGCAAGTGTAAGTAGATAACCATAATTAAACGTATCTTTCCAAATCATGTGCCGCCCGCGCAGCGGGCGACACATGATTTGGGGTTTTGGTTTTAATTACGTCCAGGTATTTAACACTGCGGAATGCTTGATCCAACGAGGCGGTTCTCAAGTCGAGTTGAAGATTATGTTCGGTATCGGCCTCGCTACCCATCCGACATCATTACGGTACTGTCTGATGAGTGCAGCCTGACGCCTCAGTCTTTAGTGGTTGACATTGGCTCAGGTACGGGGTTTTTGAGTGAGTTGTTTTTAAGCAACGGCAACTCGGTTATCGGGGTTGAGCCTAACTCTGAGATGCGCGCTGCGGGTGATCACTACCTGCGCAATTACCCTGAGTTTCAGAGTATTGATGGTCGAGCTGAATCAACCCGGCTGAATAATAGCAGCACAGACTTTGTCGTTGTGGGTCAAGCCTTTCACTGGTTTGACCATGCTCTCACCCATCGCGAGGTTTCCCGGATCCTGAACCCAACTGGTTGGGTCGTTCTGGTATGGAATGATCGCGACGCTGAGGTGACTCTTTTTGGTAGGGCCTATGAACAACTGCTGCTGAAGTATGCTGCGAATTATGCTCAGGTGAAGCAGAGGCGGCGGATTGACGAGACAATCTTGGCAGATTTCTATGAGGATGGGGGATTGACGTTAAAGACGTTTCAAAATAGTCAGGACTTTGATCTAGAAGGCTTGAAAGGACGGCTGATGTCATCTTCTTATACCCCTGAAGCTGACGATCCCAATCATCAATTCATGCTTTCAGAACTCACCGAAATTTTCCAAGCCTATGCAGTTAATCATCGCGTGAGGGTTGACTATACAACGCGGCTTTACTATGGACAGTTGAGGTGATGTGAAAAACGGACACCACTCACTCGTTCCGACTGGGGTTGGCGATCGCCAACCCCAGTCGGTGCAGCAATTCTTCGGGTCGCATGGGATGAGCCAGAAATTCATCAGCGCCTGCATCTTTATAGATTTGCTGATTAGGCATCGTTATCTCTGTTCCCAAGGCAATGATTTTTAAGTGCTTTGTCAGTGGGTTGAGGCGTAGCTGCGAAATCATCTCGCGGCAATCAGTGTCCGGCAAGCTGGTTCCTACAATGACAATGGCAGGTTTCAGCACTTCGATTTGACTAACGGCAGTGGAGCCTTCCAACATCCAAATCAGCTGATATCCTGCTGCCATCAACATGTCTGATATGAAGTGAGCACTTTCGTCATGGCTCTCAATCAATACAACACGGCCCAAGGGTCGGTAGCCCGTGGACTGAACGGGTGAGGCATCATTGGTGAGGGTAGATGACATGGACGGATGTCTTGGCAGCGTTACGGTGAATACCGTGCCAACATCAAGAGTTGACTGGCATTCAATATACCCACCATGGAGATCCACTAACTGCTTTGTTAACGCTAAGCCAAGACCTGCTCCGTCATACTCTCGCCGATAGGAGCTGTCGAGTTGTCGGAATTTCTGAAAAATATCAGCTTGCAGATGATCGGGAATGCCAATGCCAGTATCTTTGACTTGCAAGATCACAGACTCTTCGATCGCTGATGCTCGAAGCGTGACACTACCGCCAGAATCAGTGAACTTAACCGCATTACTCAATAGATTCAAGATGATCTGGCGAATGCGACGTGGATCCGCAATGAGGTGGTCAAGCTGTGAGGCGATGTGCATATCAAGCTCTAACCGAATATTCTTCCGCCTAGCTTTAGCGATATAGCTTTTGAGTGTTTGTTGGACAAGTAACGACAGAGAAAATTCCTGTAAGTTGAGTCCCATTTTTCCAGACTCAATCTGAGACAAATCAAGAATATCGTTGATCAGCTCTAGCAAATGTTCACCTTGGTGATGAATATTTTGTAGATATTGATGTTGACGTTCTTTCAAAACATCGCTGGGCTCTTCTGGAGATTGCTGGCTTGACCATCGGAGCAATGTTGCTGACATACCCAAAATATATGTGAGGGGTGTGCGCAGTTCATGGCTCATCGCCGCTAGAAATTCGCTTTTGGCTTGATCCGCTGCTTGTGCTGCCAACATCGCCTCATGAAAGATTTGCGTCCGCTGCACAAGTTGAGTTTCAACCGACTGATGAACTGAATGATGGTGGTCGTGAGCCTCTCTCTCTGGGGGAGACGGATACGTTTTTTGAGATGATAGGTGAGATAACAGGTGTATCAGTTCAATCGTAAACTCTGTTTGTAATCCGGGACTGTTTGTCTGTAAAAGCGTTAAGGCAAGGCGAAGCTTAGATTGCAGATTGCTCTCTGGCAGCAGTTCATGGCTCATGTCTCGGATATAAGCGGCGATCGCCCTTGGCTCGAACGTGAGATCAATCACATAACGAATTGGATGCAGATCTGGTGTCAACACATGCCCTGGTTGATGAGCATTTTTCAGGGGTGATGCAGGGGGTGATGAAGGTGTTTCAGATGAGACGGAAATGAATGGAGCTGACGGTGATGGATCGGCCGGAACATGCTGAATGCTAGATGGATTGAGGGTAGGCTTCACCGCTTCATTTAACTCATCATTGATGATGGATTGATCCAGTGATGGCTCACTAATCGATGCATTGTTAGCGTGATAAGGGTTGAGGCGATAACGATGTGCTAGAGGCTGCCCTGCAATGTGCCCGCTGAGTTTTTGTTGCGCGAATAAGAGCGCGCTGAATGGCTTGGATGTCACTAAGACAAACCGATTTTGTACCAACTCTGTGCGTCGAGATGTCGACAGCCCCGCATCGGCGATCGCCGTTCGATCCGTAATGATGCAAAATTCGTCATCTTGAATGCTTACTGTCCGTTGGAGCAATTCACTGAGTTGCTCAAATAACTCGGCAGAGACGGTTCGATGAGATGGGAGGAGAGGGGAAGTCGGCATAAATCTGAGTAATATCAGGATCGGAAAGTTTCTCAGAAAAGCGCACTGCGCCTTAGTCGGCATGGGCTGCTGACGACCTTGCTCGATTATGGTATCTTGCTAATTCGCTGATCCCGACGAAACTAAAGAATCTTGCAATCGTTGCTGAGGCTAGAACACAGTGCACCGAATCGCTGCAACTCCAGGTGGATGGACATCTGACACCGATGGTGTTGTTTTTATCGAACAATCATCCGCGCCTGTCGTTGTTCTATCGGCCGCCGATACCGATATTCAAATCCTTGCACGGGCGATCGCCCAGTTGCCAGATGATTTTCCTTCTGTGCGGGTTGTCAACATTCTTCAACTTCAGCAACAACTCAGCATTGACACATATGCCGAAGACGTCCTGCGCCACGCCCGCATCATTGTGGTGCGGTTGCTCGGAGGACGTGGCTACTGGCCCTATGGGGTTGAAGTGATTAAACAACTGGCTGAGGATCACCATGTTGCGTTGGTTTTTGTGCCTGGAGATGATCGCCCTGCACCGGATCTGATCAGCCATTCGACTGTGCCTCTTTCAACGGTGAATCAGGTCTGGCGATACTTCACTGAAGGGGGATTGGAGAACGCAATGCGGGTCTTAATGCTGTTGGCCGATGTAGGCATGTCAACGGCCTATCACCCGTTGCCGCCGCAATCGATTCCATCCGTTGGATTATATAGACCCGCACATTGGCAGTTGCCCCAAACGGGCGATCGCCCGTCTCCTTCTCCCTCTCGCGTTGGCATTCTTTTCTATCGCGCCCATTACCTTGCTGGAAATACGGCGCCCATTGATGCCCTCTGTGATGCTCTCCTCACGCGGGGAATAGAGCCTCTGCCGCTGTACGTTTCCTCGTTACGAGAACCGAGCGTTCAATCTGAGGTGTTGGCCTATCTGATGTCTTATGGACAAGAACTCCAGGCTGAGCAACCGATTCGGGTCTTGCTCAACACCACGAGTTTTGCGATCGCCCGCCTCAATGACGAAACGTTGAATCTTGACCTGTGGACACAATTGGATGTTCCGGTCATTCAAGTCATCTTGAGCGGCGGCACGTTCGATCAGTGGGAAAGCCAATGGCGCGGACTATCCCCGAGAGACATGGCGATGAACGTGGCATTACCCGAGGTAGATGGTCGCATTATCAGTCGTGCGATATCGTTCAAAACGATTCAGAATCGAAGTGATGCATTGGAAACGGATGTCGTTGTATACGAGCCTGTGGGCGATCGCATTGACCTTGTGGCCGATCTCGCTACAAATTGGGCACGGTTATCCGAAACACCCGTTTCAGAACGACGTATTGCTTTGATTTTGGCAAACTATCCTAATCGAGATGGTCGATTGGCAAATGGTGTTGGGCTAGACACGCCAGCAAGCTGTATCCAGATTCTGAAGGCACTCCAAGCCGAAGGCTATACCGTTGGCTCTCTTCCTGACGATGGCGATGCTCTCATGCAACAACTCACCCAAGGCATCACCAACGATCCCGAAGCCAGAGACTACCGAGCTGTTTATCAGTCCCTCGATGCTTCGGCGTATCAGCAATATTTCGACAGCCTGCCCGATTCCATCCAAAACGCCATCAATCAACGGTGGGGAAAGCCCCTGGAAAAAGCAGAAGCCGACAGACAACAGGCAGAATATCCTCACCTCGCTCCTTCCACCTTTCCCATCCCCGGTATTCAATTTGGCAACATCTTCGTCGGTATTCAACCCTCACGGGGCTACGATGTCGATCCGTCGTTGAACTATCACGCCCCTGATTTAGAACCAACTCACGAGTATCTCGCCTTTTACTATTGGGTGCGGCAGTGTTTTGGGGCTAAGGCGATCGCCCACATCGGTAAGCATGGCAATCTAGAATGGCTTCCTGGAAAAAGTATTGCCCTGTCAAATCGCTGCTATCCCGAACTTGCCTTCGGGGCGATGCCACACGTCTACCCTTTTATCGTCAATGATCCAGGCGAAGGAGCACAGGCGAAGCGCCGTGCGCAAGCCGTCATTATTGATCATCTCACCCCACCCATGACCCGAGCCGAACTCTACGGCCCTTTGCAACAACTCGAACACCTCATCGACGAATACTACGAAGCTCAAAGCCTCGACCCCACTCGTACCCCCCTGCTGCGCGATCGCATTCAAACACTGCTTCAGAAAGAAAAGCTTGATTTGGATCTTGGCCTTCCATCCTCACGGCAGGAATCAGACATGGGGGGTCAGGTGTCAGAAGCCAAGCATCAGGAATCACTCAATTCACGTCACCAAGTTTCCACTCCACCAACGCCGTTACGTCTTACTGCGCTCCCCTCCATTGCGCCCCCGCTTCAATCCTCTCCCCTTTCCATCGACGATACGATTACCCAAGCTGACGGCTACCTCTGCGAACTGAAAGAAGCTCAAATCCGAGACGGACTCCATATCTTTGGTCAGTGCCCCTCTGGGCAACAGCTTCGAGATCTCGTCGTAGCGATCGCCCGTCATCCTGGCCCTGGCAGAGTCGGCCTCACACGGGCGATCGCCCAATCCTGGGAAATCGACTGTGATCCGCTCACTGTCAACCCCGCAACCCCCATCCCTTTCGCTTTAAGCCCATTTCTCCCGCTCCCACACCTCGACTCCACTTCTTCACTCACCACTTCTGCACCTACCATTTCTTCACCCCAACCCTGCCGAACCTTCGGCGACCTCATCGAGCACCTAGAACACACGGCTGCTCACATGGTCGAAGCAATCATCTCAGGAAGCGATCCACAGGACCTATCAGCAGATTTTACGAATGCTCACCTATCCAAAATCCAAAATCCGACATCAGAAATTCCCACTGTTCTCGAACTCGAACTGCACTGGATACAAACCACTCTCCTCCCGGCTCTCACCCAAACCGACCAAGAGATCACCAATCTCCTGAGAAGCTTCGACGGGCGCTATGTGCCCAGCGGGGCTTCTGGTGCCCCCACCCGTGGTAGAGCCGATGTGTTGCCCACTGGGCGAAATTTTTACTCGGTGGATATTCGCGCTATTCCAACTGAGAGTGCTTGGGATGTAGGACGTAAGGCTGCTGAGGTGCTGATCGAGCGCTACACCCAGGAAAACGGAGAATTTCCGAAAACATTGGGACTCTCGGTATGGGGCACCTCAACGATGCGAACAGGCGGAGATGATATTGCTGAAGCCCTTGCACTATTGGGTGTACAGCCAGTGTGGGATGGCGCATCGCGGCGGGTAGTGGATTTCGAAATTCTGCCCCTCTCTGTTTTGAACCGTCCACGGGTAGACGTCACTTTGCGAGTGTCAGGATTTTTCCGAGATGGGTTCACTAACCTTATCGATTTGTTTAATCGGGCAGTAGAAGCCGTTGCAGGTTTGGACGAATCTGACGAGTGGAATCCCCTTGCTACCCAGACTCGGCAAGATGCTGAGCAGTGGGTGCAGTCAGGCCTCTCTTCGGAACAAGCGGAAGAGCGATCGCGCTATCGGGTGTTTGGCTCCAAGCCGGGTGCCTATGGGGCAGGACTCCAGGGACTGATCGACGCACAAAACTGGAACAGTGACGAAGACCTTGCTCGTGCTTACATCAATTGGAGCAGCTATGCTTACACCGGAAGAGGTGATGGACGATCTGCGCCAGAAGCTTTTGAGCAACGGCTCCAGCAGATGCAGATTGTGTTACACAATCAAGATAATCGCGAACATGACATCTTAGATTCCGACGACTATTACCAGTTTCAAGGAGGAATGGTTGCCGCTGTGCGCACCCTTCAACGGCAGCAACCCACAACTTACTTTGGCGACCACTCTATCCCTGAAAATCCCCGTGTGCGTCAGTTGCAAGAAGAGATTGCCCGCGTCTATCGTTCTCGTGTTGTGAATCCCAAGTGGATTGCTGGCGCCATGCGCCACGGCTACAAAGGAGCTTTCGAGATGGCCGCTACGGTAGACTATTTGTTTGCTTACGATGCCACCACCCGTTGCGTGGCAGATCATATGTATGAGGGCATCGCCAATGCCTATGTGCTGGATGATGAGGTGCAACAATTTGTTCAGCAGAAAAATCCCTGGGCACTGCGCGATATGGCAGAACGACTCCTTGAAGCGAACCAGCGAGGGCTCTGGCAAGGATCGGATATAAGAATGCTAGACGAATTAAGAGCTGTAGTTCACCAAGCGGAAGGGGCGATCGAAACTCACATTAACTTGACTTAGAGAATGCACGATTACGCTGAATTGTTGAGAAGATTCCTAACGGGTTCCGATGACTTGGTTAAAAACCAGTTTTGATAACTCCAACCAGGCTACATTTTTTGGAGGCGTCGCTTGAATTCTGTAATCAGTTCGGCCTTGGTGCGTTGCTTCTGCCCAACATTCACATAATGATCAGCCAAGTCGTCAAATTGACCATTCAGAACCATTGTTCCAACCTGGGTTGACCCGATGCCCGTGAAGATAAAGGCATCATGCCTTGCATAATTCGCTATCTGACTTTGGAAATACTCCGGCAATCGATACCACGGCATTGCAGGATTTTCATGATGCTCGATATGGTAACCATCATTAAAATTCAAACTGTTGCTCGTCGTATTAATACACGTAAATGTTGACCTGTAATTGTTTTCTGGTTCATCGGGGTCCACAAAGATGTGTTGCTTCCAATTGCCTTGCATGAGAGCAAATGAAACAACTAGAGTCGGCAAGATTAAAACAAACGTTGTCGCAATAGGACGGAACGAAAACAGGTAGAAGATGGTGACGAAAAAAAACAATTCACCCAAAATACAGTGGATGGCCACTTTGTATCGATTCTTCTGAATCAAAACATATGGAAGCTCAACCCAAATAGCGACAACAAACCGAAGCATGTACTTGAAATGATCGCGTTTTGAGTCCCGTTGATAGGGCATGGTAGAACTCAAATCGTATGGCTTGATGTTGTTCTCCGAATGGTGCATCGCGATGTGATGTGAGTAATACATCAACGGAGGAATACCAAAGAAAGCACACAAGATATTTGAACTAATGTGCTTGAGAAATTTCCACTGCTTATTGAAAATTGGGACATGCGTTGAGTAATGAAGGCCCAAAATAAATGAGCGTGCATAGGTTGTCAGCAAAAGATAAACATACGCAGCTCCCAGGAGCAATAAAACTGGGGTTGGAATATTACCCTCTAGGCAGTAGAGCGCAATGGCTGAAGGGATTACTGTTAGCAGAATATTAACCATCACATAGAGAATAGAAATATTCTCTTCACCCTTCCTTTTCAGAAGCGTGTTTGTGATCCAGTTATTTATGCCTTGAGGAAGTCCAAAGACATACTCGTTTCGAGCTAAATCAAAATCGAATTGATTTAGCGCTATGGGCTTGTCAATATTCGCGACCATTCCTCACCTGCAAGTAACGTTTATGCCGTGGGTTTCTTCCAAATTGGATGAAACGTAAGAGAACAGCAGATTTTCATTCCATCTGCTGTCCCACTTCATCAAAAATTCATTATCTTTATTTTTCTTATCATAAATAGTGTTGAAAAGATACCAGCACTAGGATCATGCAATTGAACAGTCATGATTGCCAATCCATCACCCATGCTGCCCATGATAGGCAAAGGCTGCATCTCTTAATGACTTGAATTTCGGTTCGTTCAGATGAGTAGAGTTCCAAAATCACTCTCAAAAAACTTGTTAGAGAACCGCTATCTATCACTACCTATAGATACATGGACTCTGTAGTATGAAGCACGATAAAATTCCAGAGTTCTATAACAAGATGATAAGTTTCAGTCAACAATCCTATTGCTGTTCGCTTCACCCTTGGCTTATACTAGATCCCTCAGATAGTGTTACCCGTTTTGATGAGGAGGGAGTTATTCCTGAACCTATCACCCTGACCGTAAGTTTAAGGGGCACCCGCGAAGTCAGGGATAGTTGCCAGATATTTCGCCTTGCAGGTCTACTTGACGCGTTTTCAGAGCCGACATTTCGGAAGGTTCTGGAAAGTTTTGTGCAGGCAGCCCCAAAGAATATCATTCTCGATCTTTCAAAAATTGATTTCATTGATAGCTCGGGATTAGGTGCTCTTGTCCAGATTGCAAAGAAAGCCCAGACAGCAGGTGCGACTTTTCAAGTGGTGACGAATCCTCGCGTCACTCAGACAGTCAAGCTTGTTCGTCTTGAAAAGTTCTTAGCATTGCAGGAAACTCTTGATGCGGCACTGCAAAACGTAAAGGCTTAGGAAGAATAATGAAGGTATAAGCTTTTGTTTGTATAACAGCAGGGAGTTATTCTAATCTCTATATGAATTTGAAAGCTGATGATAATCAGTTGTGAACATCAAAATAATTGAGCCACACAAGCGAGATGACGATTTTGCTCTTCGTCATCTTTTTGTTTTATGTGCGCATGTATATGCTAGAAACCACTTGAAGCCTGGTGTTCGTAACAATATCTTAAGATGACCGCGGCCTGGACTCGATTGATCTTGAGGATGATTCAAGTATTTGAAGTCGAATATGCGTTTCTTGAGAGAGCATGCCACCTTTGTGATTAAGTATTTGTACTCATGGTCAAAAAGCCTTAATTTTAGAGGAATTGAGCTGCTCTATGGATCCGAGGTCATATTTCTGCATCTGTTAAAGATGACATGCTCCCTTTCTTGAGAGGGCTATTGAAAGAGCGCTGTATGTTCTTCGTTATTCTTTTTGGGCCGCTTCCTATGATTCCTATGATAAAAAAAGTGTTCTGCTTTAATGAGGATGTTTAAGTACTGGATAGTAAGGAAGCGCAGTTGAATTTGGCCTCGGGTGTTTCGTTGACTTCTGTGCAGGCAAGGCAACTTTCTCCGACTTCGCTGGCATATGTTGGAGATGCGGTCTATGAGCTTTGGGTCAGGTTACATTTCTTGATGCCCAGAAAGCAAATGAATGCGTATCATCATTGCGTTGTTGAGTGCGTAAGAGCCGAATACCAGGCTCATTTACTATCGATGCTTGCATCGCAGTTGACCGAGGCTGAGATGGATGTGGTTCGTTGGGGGCGAAACTCGGTCACGAAGGTACCCAAACGTCTCGATCATGCTACGTACCGATATGCGACTGGGTTTGAGGCCTTGATTGGTTATCTTTATTTGACGAATGCTGAGCGATTAGCTGAAATTTTCAATCACTTAACAGTGCTTCTAGCAGAGTAAAGGGCATACCTACCCAATCATCTTAGTCGAGTTGTATTCGCCCATGTCAGCAGCTGTTTTGAGCTGTGATTAACGAGTTTTGCATTGTCAGTGCGACTCTCGTGTTTGTAACTATTATGTTGTTTGTATCTACGTCCTATGGCTGCTAATCCTCAGAAACCTCGACGGTCGAGTGGACCTCGTAACAGATCGTCGTCTGCACAGAACCAATCTGGACATTCGAAGGCATATCATCAGAAATCAAAGAAATTTAGAGCCCCATCCGATCGCCCGTCGTCCGATCGCCCCTCGGCAAGTCGGTCGTCATCGAGAGATCGCCCGTCATCGAGAGATTGGTCGTCATCCAGAGACCGTCCGTCATCCGATCGCCCGTCATCGAGAGATCGCCCTTTATCCAGAGACCGTCCGCCATCGAGAGATCGTCCGTCATCCGATCGCCCGTCTTTCAGAGATCGTCCGTCATCGAGAGATCGTCCGTCATCCGATCGCCCCTCATCGAGAGATCGCTCGTCATTTAGAGATCGTTCTTCATCCGATCGCCCGTCATCAAGCCGATCATCTTCTTTTATAAGACGGTCTGACGATAAGCCATCTAGGACGATTCGCGGAAAAGATGGTGGCGATCGCCCTCGGCTTGCCGAATCATCACAACGTACACCAAGGGATCGGGCCTATTTTAAGGATCGAGTGCATGATTCTGATGAACAGTCGTCCACGCGTTACGAAGAAAAATCCCGAGAACAAGAATCGCCTGATCTGCTCTATGGTCGTCACTCCGTGATTGCAGCCCTAGAAAACCAGCGATCTCTCAATCGCGTATGGATTCTTTCAAAGTTGCGCTACGATCCCCGATTTCATACGCTACTGACCCAAGCAAAAGCAAATGGGACAGTCATTGACGAAGTTGGATTTGAGCGTCTCAATCAACTTTCCTATTCTGCCAATCACCAAGGGATCATTGCCCAAGCAGCTCCCTATGAATATCTTGAGTTGGCTGATCTCGTCGAGAAAGCCCGAGCCGCATGTCAGCATCCGGTCCTTATTGCCGCCGATGGGATTACTGATCCCCATAATTTGGGTGCCATTATTCGAACAGCTGAAGCAATTGGCGCAAATGGCCTGATCATTCCTCAGCGTCGGGCTGTGGGAGTAACCTCAACCGTCGCAAAAGTTGCAGCAGGAGCACTCGAATCATTTTCGGTTGCACGAGTCATTAACCTAACGAGTGCCTTAGAAACCTTGAAAGAGATGGGTTTTTGGATTTATGGGACAGACGCAAGCTCTGAGCAACCCATTTACAAGACAACCTTTGATACTGCGAGCGTTATTGTCGTAGGGGCCGAAGGAAATGGATTAAGTGTCTTGATTCAAAAATGTTGCGATGTTCTGATTTCTATTCCCGTTGCAGGACGAACTCCTAGCTTTAATGCATCCGTTGCAACAGGCATGATTTTATACGAAGTTTTTCGTCAACGCTGGAACTCTACAATTCGCCTTTGACCCCTTTACAAGCATTGGGGATCAGAGTATAAAGAACCATGAATATTTATGAATGGCTATAAATATTCATGTGCCTTTTTAGGGCACCATGTATGGGTATAAAAAATTAATCTGAATTTAAACAGGATTGCAGGGAGTTTTAGCATATGTGGATTAGTTTGTTGCAGGCGTTGGGACTGGCATGGTGGGTTGAAGTGAAAACCGAGTTGCCCCATTGTGTTTATTATTTTGGTCCTTTTTCCAGCAGCTCTGAGGCTGAAACGGCGAAACCTGGATATGTTGAAGATTTAGAACGTGAGAATGCAGAAGGCGTTATTGCGTCTGTTCGTCGAGGGAAGCCAAACAGTTTGACTGTTGAGTATCCTCAGATTGTGGGTGGTGATGCAGAGCAAACTCCTGCATTTACGATGTGATTTTGCTGAACTAGAGAAGCAATCAAGGCAAGGGGGTTGCTCCATTGCGTAAGCGACTGCCTTGCTGCGACAGGTTTTAGTTTCTCAACTGAATGACAGCTGCGAGTCTCGTGTCATTCAGTGATAAACCTAATAAAAATAGGTTTTCTTGGGAATATCGCGAGAGCTGCATAATCGTATAAGTAGCTAGCCATCATTAAACGTGACTTCCAAAATCCCGTGCCGCCCGCGCAGCAGGCGACACGGGATTGGTGGTTTTGGTTTTAATTATGTCCAGGCACTTACACTGCCTCTCCATAAGTTTTTATGCTGTTGATGAGAGCTAAGTTTCTTCTACGCTCAGGTTGCGCACAAGAGCAGATAGGCGGGTGTTCCAATTCGATTGGAAGGAATTCAAATAGTCTCTGGAGCAATGCGCATTGTCGATGACCATCGATTTTTATCAGCGTCTTCAAGATTGGCTGTCTGGCCATGTGGTGGCGATCGCCACTGTCATTCAGGTCAATGGCTCAACACCGAGAGAGGTGTCAGCCAAGATGTTGATTCGAGTTGATGGGGAAATATTTGGCACGATCGGCGGTGGGGCTGGAGAGGCAAAAATTATTCGATATGCTCGGCAACTTCTTCGAAGTGAATTTGTGAGAGACGAGGTTCAGTCATGCGATCCGTCTTCCGCACTCGAAATAGTGAGCGAACGATTCCCTTCAGTGCAGCCAAATTCTCTCCATAAGGGTCGTCTCACGATTGACCTCACAGGACTCAGCCAAAGAGAGACTCAAGGGGTCTGTGGAGGCACTATGCAGGTCTGGGTAGAATGTTGGTATCCGGACTGGGGACTGGCGATCGCCAGTCAAATTGTTCAAGCTCTTAGGGAAGGGCGGGTGGTTACACTCGTCACTCCATTGACCCATGATCATGTTCCATTCATTGACGATCACGATCATCAACCATCACACGTTGAAAAATTAAATGAGCGATTTGTCGAGCATATTCATCCTGCTCCAACGCTTCTAATTATTGGCGCAGGGCATGTAGGGCAAGCACTCGCTCAGGCTTCTCAATTTTCTGGGTTTCAGGTTGTTATTTATGATGACCGACCGGAGTTTCTGGGATCCAATCGGTTTTCAGAAGAAACAAAGGTGCTGTCAGGGGCGATCGCCCTTGCACTCAGTAACTTCTGGTGGCCCCAAAATCTTTATATTGCTTTGGTAACCAGAGGTGTGGCGTCTGATGTAGAGACATTGACTCTGTTGATGAGATATGTTGCAGAACAGCCAGTTTGCTACATCGGAATGATCGGGAGCAAACAACGCATTCGCCATGTCTTTCAGCGTATTCAGGAGCATGGCGCTGACGCTCAGTTCATCACCAGCATTCACGCCCCTATTGGTTTAGATATCGGGGCGTTGACACCGGAAGAGATTGCTATCAGCATCTGTGCTGAGATGATTCAGGTTAAACGAAAAAGACTGAGTCAGCGAAGGCTCAGTAAGCTCAGTTCCACGACTCAGTAGCGTCATTCAGGTTAGGCAGGTTAGGAAAACGACTTGCCACAACCGCAGGTTTGGTCTGCATTCGGGTTTGTGAACTGAAAGCCTCCACCAATGAGTGCATTGCTGTAATCCAAGACAAGGCCGTAGAGGTAAAGCATGCTCTTCGGGTCGCAAACAACTTTAAACCCTTCGTAGTCAAAGATTTCGTCGTTTTCGCGAACATTGCTTAGGCTTTCAAAATCCATCATGTAAGACATTCCAGAGCATCCGCCTTGACGAACCCCGACTCTCAGACACAAATCTTGATTGCCTTGACTCTCTCGTAGCTGCAAAACATGTTTCAGAGCCGCATCGGTC
>JBCCWF010000021.1:0-27429 GCA_039194035.1 Cyanobacteria bacterium P01_E01_bin.6
AACATCTTGTCGCTGCTCTTTCATACGCTACTAGCGCTGCTCGATGAGAAATACCAACTGCTCAAGGCACAGCTGGCCACCCGTAAGACTTTTTTTGATGATCTGCGAGCGTTGACCCGTTACATGTACTTCAACAGTTGGAATCATCTGCTCACCTTCATGATTGAAGGACTAGAGCTTGACCTGCCACCCAACACTAGCTAGCTTTCTAAACTGAGAATTGCTGTCCTATGACTGACCAATTTCTATGAATGCAGTAAGTCACGCTACGACGCTGGGACTAACCAGCAAAATTGCTCATCTAGCAATTTTGTTTCGAGCTGAATTTCCAAATGCAACGGCCGATTTAAGTCCCTGGCTTTCCGATGAACAAACTCAACGGTTACTTAACCCAAATTCTATTGATCTCTGTTTTCACTTTCCACAGCCTCATATCCAGATGAATTGCAGTAGTGTTCTGATATTGACTCATTTTTCACAAGAATTAACGCTTTCATCTTGTGAACTGAATATGGTTGAGGCAAGTGGATTTAATGGAACTGTTCAACAATGGCAGTTTTCAACAGCAGATGGAGAATTCGCTGGAAACTCTCCCCCTCAAAAAGAGCTACAAGAGAGATTTAGAAAAATGGTCAGCCATATTTTTGAATTATTTCAACGGCCTAACTATCTAAAGATAACTACAGAGCAGTGAAGACAAATTATAACGTATCGTCTACAATTTGTTGATTACAGGTATGCGATTAGGTAGAGCAAGAATATGCGATCAACCAGTCAACACATCCTCATTGAAAGGCCTAAGGCAACGAGAACTGTGCGATCACCTCGGCCTGAATTATGCACAGGTTGCCTCAACCGCGAAAAGACTGAGTCTTAGAACTCATGAGTATCTCCAACACCAAACTGGATGGCACCTTATTGATGAATTGTATTATCCTTTTTCAAAAAATAAATAACGGGAGGGATCATTTACTGCGGTTGAGACGCCTTTTGTGGGGCGTATTATGTCCCATAAAAGGCGTCATGAACTTAATCAATACTTCTCAGAACTGCAACTCTGCCGTATCTAGGGTCAACTTGTAGGCCAAGGATCTCGATACGATTATATTGCGACTGAATGGTATAAGTTGTTGATTCTCCAAGATCTAGACTTAGACATCGCTCAAAAATTTTCTTTCGGTGATTGGGTGGAAGAAAAATTGTTTCACCCATGGCAAGGGCAGCCTCATTTTGAAACGAGAGGTCTCCTTCATGATTCAAAATTCCTGCGGATGCAGGCCATTGATCACACCAGGTGATGGCTAAAAACCATCGAGCATCAGAAATCCTAGCAAAAATGTGATCTGGTCGAGGATGCTGTAAAACCCGATACCCTCCCTCAACTGAAATGATTGTGCCTCCAAGAAAGCCACAAACAACACCAATCGATTGCGCCATAATTGTCAGTTTTTACTTAGATAAAATGAATCAAATCAAGTCTTAGTCTGTTGGTGCTAATTCGGTGCTGCCTTTAGTACGCGGCCTAGTCAATGTATTAAACAATAATTGCCCAATTGCCTTAACAAAACTTCCTTCAAGCTCTTGAAACACCCTCATGTTTAGTTCAAATGCATCGTTTGCCTCACGTACAATGCGATCAGCGGTTGCGTCCTCAATGGGCATCTCATCCAATCGTTGTCGATACAGAGCTTTGAATTGTTTCTCATCAGCAATGTCTTTAAATTCATAGAAATCAACGCCTTCACCGTCAGGGAGGTTAAGGGCACGTTGAGCAATTCCTTTGAGGATTTGTCCTCCCGATAAATCCCCTAAGTACCGCGTATAGGAATGGGCAACCAATAATTCTGGCTCAGAGTCTGAAACATCCCGAATACGCTGAACATATTGATTCGTTTGAGGGGAAGGAGTAACTTGTGCTTGCCAATCTGCTCCGTAATAAAACGTCAAGTCACGCTCTAGGCTTGTGCGACGTTCTAATAACGGGAAATAAATCTTACCGACGACAGGATGGTGTTGATGACGGCGCATTTGCGCTTCCATTTCTGAATATACGAAGAAAAAGCTCGATACCAATTTTCGATAGGAATCTTTCTCCACGACCCCCTTGAGAAAACACCTCACAAACCCAACATTCTCAGCCATTGTATGTGCTTTCTTTGTGCCTTCTCGTAACTTACTTGCCAAATTGGAACTCATAGACATGTCCTGGTTGGTAGTGAACGGATGAATCATAAGCATATTCAAACTTTTCAACGATGAAACCGATTGATGAAGCCGACTGACGATAAAATTAGCTCACCCAAGCGGTTAGATACTTTTGTGCTTAAAAACGAAATATTAATCATTAACGAGTGCAAATACGGATATTGCTCAGTGGCGGGATAATTTTTGGTGTGGGACAGCCCTACACCAAAATTTATCCCAAATCTGGCAACGCCCAAATACGCACTCACTGAATCACCGATTGTAAGATCTGAATAAGCGAATGCAAATTAAAAATACAATATCATCGATCTTTTCCAGATGAGAAGTATTCCTAATAATTTTTCATATAAGTTATGCCTTTAAATGAGTATTTAAATACTCTGAACATTAATTTGAGCGCTTTGAGTAGGAATCTTATAAGGTTTTATTGAATTGCTTCTGGATCGTATTATCTACATTGATTCTCAGTAAGTGCCAAAGAGCAGATGAGAGGACATATATTCAAACCTGAACCTGTAGGGCTATATCGAATCGCTAGATACTCTATAAGGCAATTTCTGTGGAAGCACATAACCACTCCCTCAAGGAATTATATTTTCAATAGCCTGGTGATGAACAATGGCTATGCTCTGTCGAATAGTGTTAATTTTGGGTACTAAACGCTGTGTTTTTGGCTTTACCGTTATGAGACAGTACGCAACGTTGGGTGACGCAATCTATGACGTATGCCAAGCCTGGTGCAAGAGCCACGGGTATAGCGATCCGTTTTGCCGTAATGGTGAATGGTGGGCGTTTCCTCCTTCTGGAGTGATTCCGATTCAAATAAAATCGGTTCTTGATGACGGAAGTGAACAGGTTGTCAAAATCGGGTCTTTAGAGCTCACTCTCTTCCCTGATGGAACAGTATCGAGCGCTCCTTCAAAGAGATATTCAAGGATACGTAACGCCTTGATGCCTTACGAATGATCCCAATCGGGTCGGATTAAATTACGACTATTCAGAAATCTATCAATTGCCATAGCCGCTATACACCCATCTGATGCGGCAACCACCGCTTGTTTGAATGGCGTATTGCGAATGTCGCCCACAGCCCAAACTCCGTTAACATTGGTCGCCATAAACGAATCCACAGCAACTCCACCGTCAGGCGTAAATGCGACTTGATCGCCAATGAAATCTGTAATTGGCTTTGATCCATTTTGATATACAAAGACGCCCTCCACAGGGAGAGCAACGGGTTCTTTTTGATCTTTTGTGCGAATGTCTACCCCTGTAACCCCCGAGTTATCTCCTTGAATTGACAGCAATCGTGACCGATTCCAATGTTTGATATTGGACATCCCAAGCAATCTTTGAGTATGAGGATCGTCTAAAGGTGGTTCTTTGAATGTGACCCAATGAACAGTGGATGCAAACTTTGTAAGGACTTGGGCTTCTTCAATTGCCTCCTGATTCGACCCTACAACAGCGACTTCGCGCTCTCGATAGAATGCGCCATCACAGGTTGCGCAGTAGCTTACACCTCGACCCAGAAATTTGGATTCTCCCTTGAATGAGGCGGTTCGACCCATAGCACCTGTTGCCAAGACCAGAGCACGCCCAATAAAGGTACCTTCTGGCGTGTAGACTTTTTTCTCGTCTCCACTGACATCAATGCCAAAAACTTGAGCCCGTCGATAATCGGTTCCATAAGCAATGGCTTGCTCTCGCATGATTGTCAGCAGCTCTTCCCCACTCACACTGTCGGGAACCCCAGGGTAATTGGCAATTTTGTGGGTAATGGCCAACGCACCAACAGACGGGTTCTTATCTAAAATGACGGTTTTGAGGTCAGCTCTGGATGTGTACAGTGCACAACTGCACCCTGCAGGGCCACCGCCGATAATCACAACGTCGAATGTGTATGTATCCAAAATGGTATCTCCAGAAGCAATTCAGAATGGGCATTGGCACTATCAACGAGTTAATGATGATGATGATTTACCTAAGGGAGTCACGAATAGCTCAGATTCCTTCATCGATTGCTCAGCCTTTAATGTACCTATTTGCTGCCAAAAGTCCAGAATGACTTGGCTACAGCGCTGTGGCTCGTTGTGATGGAAAAAGTGTCGTCCTTGCGGGCACGTCCAGAGGCGATCGCCCGGTTTCAACCATTGTTGCCATTTCTGATATGCATTTGGGTCAATGATTGTATCGTATTCCCCTCGACAAACTAGAAGCGAAACTGTTATTCCCCCTTTCGCAAGTCCAGCATAGGTCGCGAGGGAATGGGGGGTTAGCTCCGTATCCAGTACTCGTTCCAGTAACTTAGCGAAACACTTCGCGTGTGACATTTGCTGTGGGCCAAAAAGCGTACGAACCATCTGAACTAGAACGATCTCTCGATCACACGGCAGCAATTTTCTTAGAGCGTAATAGTGTGCTTGCCAATTGATTGATGGCGTTGCTCCAACAGACAGTAGAGTCAAAGATTTTAGGTGATGTGGATATTTTCGCGCGTAGAGTAATCCAAGTGTTCCACTCAGACCATGACCGATTAAGTGTAGGGGCTGCGTTTGTTGCTCAAGGTAATCATGAAGGAGGGCTAGTGCTGTTTCAATACAGCAGGGTTCATCAGATGTCTGTTGATACATCCAATTCCATACATTAGCGTTTTGACCGAGTTGAGCACAAAGATGCTGATCAAATCGATTGAGATAAGGATTTACACATAGCCAAAGACCATTCGAGGTATTAAGCATAAACTAATCAATGAATCATTAATATTTTTGAACTAAGAGACTCTAATAGTGGGTGTTCCAATAATGGGATAGTGACCTTCTGCCAAGCACATAGCCGCTTTATACTCATTTCCCATCTAAATAAGAAAATTTCTGATCTAAAGAGCAACAATGAAACATACCTCCATACCCACAATTTAAATGATGAATTTCATCAAATGCTTTGGAGAAAAGCAGGCAGATGTAGTGCGTTGAAAAGATAAGAGGTCTCAACGCCCCAAAAGGAAGCTATATTGAGAGTATATATCAATAATCACTTTAATAAATGATTAATTTTGTCGATAAATGTTGATTGGTTGCTTGATTGTCATATGCGACTATCCTTTACTTGGGCTAATTTGATTTGGTCCGGGACACGTCATCAATTAACGATCAGAGCCAGATAAAATAGGTGTTTCGAGTCTCGTCAACTCAGTCTACTTTTCTGACTCTAATTAACGACAGCCTTTAGAGAGACTGTATTTCGACCTGGTGCAATCGACGCACTCCATATCCTCCAATCGCAACAAATAAACCACAGCTAGCAAACAATGTCATTTGTAAGGCCATGCCAGATCCAAGCCCTACTCCAAAGAGCTTGCCAAATACAGGAGCAAGATAGCCATTTGCTTGCATTGCAGGTTCAAAGAGATGATCGGCTAAAGGCCCTGCGATCGCCGCTCCTACTGGTGTTGCAAGTTGAGTGAGTAAGAATCGCGTTGCAAACACACGCCCCTGAACCTCTGGTTCTACCCGCACTCGCCAAATCGCTTGACTACAGCTATTGGGGAACGGCGAACAAAATCCACTCATGAGAGCCGTCCCAATTTTGGTTGATGTGTGTTGGGCTAGGGCTAACACGATGAGTCCCACCTTCCAGACTGCACCGGCGATTAACACGCCATGAATGCGTCGTTTAGGTCCGCCCCAAATGCTAAGCACAATCCCGCCAGATAGACCACCAATGCCAAAAAATGAGAAGAGGGTTCCCACAATGGTGGCACTATTCTCGCTCCGTGCTAAAACCATTGCGGGTAGGAGTGTAAAACTAGCACTGTCAATAAAATTGCTAATAAGTAAGAAGCCCAAAAATGCCATTAGACTGGGACGCTCTCGTAAATAACTAAAGCCAAACGTCAGCTGTTGAACCATGTTGTGTAGAGAAATGGATGGGGATGATGTTTGGTCTGGAGAGGGTTGAGGTATTGTAACGATGCTGAGGGTGGCGATCGCCATAACAAAGGTAATGAGGTCGATGATCAGAATTCCGCCCAGCCCTGTGATCGCATAGATAGCTCCGGCGATCGCTGGGGCAAACACATAGCTGCCAGACATCTGCAATGACTCAAAAGCTGATGCGCGGGCATAGTGTTTTTGAGGGACGAGTAGAGAGACTGAAGCAGAATGGGCAAGTCCTTGCAAGTATCCAAACAACCCATTGACTCCTCCGGATAGATAAAGATGCCAGATTTGCAGATGGTCGGTTAGAAATAAAATCAGAAGGACAATGGTCGATACCCCAGCCACAGAATCCCCAAGGAACATTAAGTATTTGCGGTTAAGGCGATCCACTAAGACTCCAGCAATGGGCGAAATGAGCAGCCTGGGAATTTGAGTAGCGACCAAAATGAGGGAGAGAGGAGTCGCTTGCCCGGTCACCTCCCAGGCCCAAATCGTGATGGCAAAATTGGTCATTTCGGAACCCAGAATCGAGGCAAATTGACCAAGCCAAATAGTGAGAAAGGTACGCATAAAATAGCATCGGAGGCAAGAGCACGATTGTGTTGGGGATGTCCTTCACACAATGCTCTACAAGAATACGTGACGGAGATCGTCCCAACTAGAGCTTTTGACTCCGAAACGCATTATTTTGGGCTTTGAAACGTATGATTAGCTCAAAGAAGGCAACGTACTGTCAGAGATTGAGCTAAATGGCTACTCTGATATGGCTACTCTGATAGTCAGCTTTGCGGCATGGTCAGCTTTGCGGCATAGAGAGAATTCTGGTCACTCACAACTGACCAGGATGGTAAAACCCTCTTCAAATTGTTAATTTTGGTTGTCAATAAGTTGACAGTATTATAAAAAGAGACTTTTCGGTGATTCTAAGCGATCGCAATTCGACAACTCATATACTGCTATGCAACTTAGCTTCTCGGCTACGGATATCAATGAGCTTTACGCTGAATGGGTTCAGCAGCCCGGAGCATCATTACAGAACGATTCGTTTGAAACAGTTTTAAGGTTACCGCCTCAGGTCGGTGGTGGCTGGATACGCCAGCTTAAGCTCCGCCCTGGACTAGAAATGACGCTAAAGCGTATTGAGTTCTCTGAGCCTTTTTTTATGCAGGCATTAGGCAATTTTAACTGGGAAGCCGTTGAGCTTACGTTTGCTTTGTCAGGTCATGTTAGGAACGTCGTGAATGGTCTTCCAGATGAATACTGTATTACTCCTCGACAAAGCCGAACAAGCTTTTTTCAAAACTGTGGAGGTTACATTGAGTGCTTGCCCAAACAATCGATTATTCATGTTGAGATTCATATAAGTCTACGTTTCCTAGAAACCTTAATTGCGGGACAGGGTGAGCAAATTTCTCCAAATTTACGAGCGATTTTAGCTGGGACGTCGCAAGATTCTTTTTCCCAAGCTCGAACAATGACAAGTGCGATCGCCCAAGCAACCGAACAGATCTTAAATTGTCCTTATCAGGGAATTACTCGACGATTATATTTAGAAAGTCGAGCCATTGAGCTAATTGCGCTACAGCTTCCTGCGGGAGTCTCAGAGTCAGCATCAACGCCATGTTGTTTCTCCTTAAAAACTGATGAGATCGAGCGAGTCTACCAGGCTAGGGATATTTTGTTGACGAATCTAGAGAATCCTCCCTCGTTATTAGTACTGGCGCGGCAAGTTGGATTAAATGATTACAAGTTGAAGCGAGGATTTCGGCAGGTCTTTGGGACAACAGCATTTGGATGCCTCTATCATCACCGAATGGAACAGGCCAAACAGCTACTGGAAGCAGGAAACGCAACGGTTACAGAAGTTGCCTATGCCGTTGGCTACACAAGCTCCACATCTTTCAGCGCAGCATTTAAGAAGAAATTTGGAGTTCAGCCCAAAACGTACAAACGTCGTTGTTGATGGACGAACCGGACGAACCTGCTTCAAATCCACTGGCCTAGTTTTGGGTGGTCGGGAGCGCAATTATCCCCCAACATCAACCTAGAACGCCCTTGATCCGTTTGGGATAGGAAAGAATCCGTTTAGAAGAGGACATGATTGCCTCTCATCGTCTACCATTCCGCCTTGGGGCTTGTTGAGAGTTCTTCCTATTTAGCTCTGAAGGTGTGTGTGAGGAAATGAATAAACTATATTTGCTGGGAAGCGTAGGTGTGGCTAGCGCCGTATGGAGTGTCGCATGTCAATCCGTCTACGCTGAAACTGTTCGTTCGTATTCTAAGGAGTCGTCCTCAGAAAGGGTTCGTACCGAAATTCCTGCGCTGAGTGATATAGAACATCCAGCGGCATCCGTTGCGGAATGGCTGTCTCAACTATCAGAAGCTGATTCTTCAGCCGTAATGCAAATTGTCGATGTGCAACTAAATGCAACTGAAACGGGACTAACGATTGTTCTCAATTCCTCAGAAGGAACACTGTCACCAGCGTCAACCTCAGTTGTTGGAAATGCCTTAATTGCTGATATTCCTGATGCTACTTTGGCTCTACCGGATACTGATGAGTTTCAATCGGTGAATCCAACGGATGAGATTGCTTTTGTTACGGTTTCTAATCTGCCGAATAATACCGTTCGGGTAGCGATTACTGGCGTAGAGGCTGCTCCTGCGGCAGAGGTGATCTCAGGGGCCACTGGATTGGTGTTCAATGTCTCGCTCGAAGAGGGGGCGATCGCCACAGAGCCAGCAGAGGAAGAGACAATCGCCACAGAGCCAGCAGAGGAAGAGACAATTGAAATCGTGGTAACGGGACAACAAGATAGAAATAGCTACATCGTACCTAATGCCAGCACAGGGACGCGCACAGACACTCCCATCAGTGAAATTCCTCAATCAATTCAAGTGATTCCCCGTCAAGTGTTTGAAGACCAACAGGCAATTCGCTTGGAGGAGATTGTGGAGAATGTTAGCGGGGTAACATTCCTGGGTAACGATGATGGTCGCAACATTGAATTTGCCATTCGCGGGGTTGAGGGGGTTCCGATTCTCAGGGATGGTTTCCGAGCTTTTAGTAGCTTTGGCTTTCAAGGGCGAATAGAAGTTGCTAATCTTGAGCAAGTTGAAGTACTCAGAGGTCCAGCTTCCATTTTGTTTGGTACGATTGAGCCCGGAGGAGCAATTAACTTAATCAGCAAGAAACCCTTGTCAGAACCTCTTTACAATGTTCAACTCCAGGTTGGAAACCGTGGTTTTGTTCGTCCTTCTATCGATCTTTCCGGCCCTTTGACCGCAGATGGTCGCTTGCTTTATCGGCTAAACGCACTGTACCAAAACCGAGATAGCTTTCGAGACTATGACAACAGCTTTGAACGCTTCTTCATTGCACCGAGTCTTACCTGGGAAATTAGCGATCGCACTGACTTGAATGTAAGCCTGGAGTACATTGAAGATGATGATCCAGCCGATCTCGGCACGGTAGCTTTTGGCGATGGCATTGCGGATATTCCACCCGAGCGCATTACCAATAACCCTGATGACACCATCGAAAGCACATTTTTGAATGCTGGCTACACCATAGAACACCGTTTCAGCGAGAACTGGAAACTTCAGAACTCATTCCGCTACATCTTTACTGACTCTGAATTTAGTGTAGTTCCCCTTCCTTTAGTACTTGACGAAACAACAGGCGTTCTATCTCGTTTTTTTGGTGCATCAAAGGATGAGCAAGAGAACTTTAACGTGAATACAAGTGTTGAAGGTCAATTTTCTACAGGTTCAATTGAGCATAGGCTTTTATTTGGCGTCGATTACGCTCATACTACGAGTGAAAATCAGACTCCATTTGATTTATTTAATCCTGTCCCATTGAATATTTTTGATCCAGATCCTGAAACTTTTCCTGAGCCAGCATTAGAAGATGTTCCCTTAACATTTGGTTCTGATGTAAGGGCAGATAGAGTAGGCATTTACTTACAAGACCAAATTGATTTACTTGACAACTTATTCCTATTGGCAGGGATACGCTATGAAACGATCAACCAAACTCGAACAAATTTGAGTTTTGGCGTTATAACTGAAGACCAAGAAAGTAATGACTCCTTTCTCCCTCGGATTGGCATTGTTTATCAACCGATTGAACCTATTTCTCTGTACGCTAGCTACTCTCGCTCATTCAATCCAAACGAAAACCTAGACCCTGATGGAGATTTCCTTGAACCAGAAGAAGGTGAAGGGTTTGAAGTTGGTGTCAAAGCCGAAGTAATCCCAGATGTTCTCTCTTTAAGTTTGGCTTACTTCAACATTACCCAAAAAAATGTGGCCTCAGCCGATCCGATTTTTCCTAGCGTGTTTACGGCAACAGGAGAGCAACGAAATCAAGGTGTAGAAATCGACCTAGCTGGAGAACTTCTGCCTGGATGGAACATTATTGCCTCCTATGCTTTCATTGACGGGGAAGTAACAGAGGATAGCAATCCAGAGATTGTCGGCAATGAATTGTTTGGCATCCCCGAGCATAGCGCGAATTTATGGACAACCTATGAAATTCAAAGGGGCGACTTGCAAGGATTAGAGTTTGGCATTGGATTTAGCTTTGTGGGAGAAAGGCAAGGAGATATCGCCAATAGTTTTGAAGTGGATAGTTTTTTCTTGACGAGGGCTGCGATCGCCTACCAACAGAATAATTGGAAGGCTCAGCTCAACTTTGATAACTTGTTCGATGTCGATTTTATTGAGGCTGCTTCCTTTGGAACTAGCCGAGTAAGAGGCATCTTTCCAGGCGAACCATTCACTGTTCGAGCCTCATTTTCAGTAAGATTTTGAGGAGATAATTCTTAATTCTGGTATACATTTCACATTAATTCAGCAAACCCTACTTAGAGAACTATTAAGCACTTATGTGGAACCCTGGCAAACGCCTGCGTAAGTTAGTATTGCTCAGCAGTTTATACGTGTCGCAATACATTCCGCTGATGTTCCTTATCCAGGCATTGCCTGTATTCCTGCGACAGCAGGGAGTTCCCCTAGAGACCATCGGTTTAATTTATCTACTGGGGTTTCCACTCCTGCTCAAAATCTTCTGGTCTCCATTCATCGACCGATATGGGTTTACTCGATGGGGGCACTATCGATTTTGGATTGTTTGTTTTCAACTGTTAGTAGCAGGAGTATCCGTGTTGTGTGCGTTTGTAGATATACAAGCTGACTTTACACTGATGTTTGCACTGCTGCTGTTGATGGTTACCCTTGCGGCCAGTCAGGATATTGCCACGGACGCGCTGGCCGTAGGGCTACTGGAGCCATCAGAAAGAGGATGGGGAAATGGCATTCAGATGGCAGGCAACTACCTTGGCGCAATTCTGGGTGGTGGCGTGATGCTGATGTTGCTCAACCAGTTGGGATGGACCAATAGCGTTTTGATTCTGGCATGGATATCGGTGATTGCCCTGCTACCCATCTTGCGGTATCGAGAACAATCGGCCAAACCTGTTCAAACCCGTCCAGCATTTATGGATGTGCTCAACTTTTACAGTCGCCCAGGGATTTGGCGTTGGCTTTTGGTGCTGGCCATATATATGACTGGCGGGAATATGGCGAATGGTATGTTTCGGCCACTGTTAGTCGATCTGGGGTTGTCTCTAGCCGAAATTGGCTGGCTCCTGGGCGTTGTCGGAAACGGTGCGGCTATCTTAGGCGCAATCATGGCTGGGCTGCTGACAACATCATTCAGTCGGAAGCGATCGCTTGTCGTATTTGGCATCGTCCAAGCCGTGGCGACATTAGCTTATCTGCTCCCTGCTTCTGGCCTCGACGACAAATTTACCCTCCACATTGTCACCATTATGATGCACGCAGCCATCGGCGCAACGTTGACGGTCTCGGCTACAGTCATGATGGACAAAAGTCAGTTGGCTACTGCTGGAACAGACTACACGGCACAGTCGTCCGTTGTCTATTTAGGCGGTTTCCTTGCGGCTGGACTGAGTGGCTTTATTACGGCTGCTATTGGCTATCAGGGGTTGTTTTTGCTGAGTATCGCGATCGCCACCCTCGGCGTTGTGCTGATCAGTCAAGGACAACTCGAAAGATTCAATTAACTTCAGCCTTGTTAAGAAGCATTTGCAATTAATCTCATGGTGGTAGCAAGCCAGTGTGGTTTCTGCCAGAACTGCATGGATGTTAGTCGATTCAACATGAGATTTGCGTTTACACTCACAGATTTTCACGAGGTTTTGGCAGAGTTTCAGCAGCAGACCGGGGCTGACTATCAGCTCCACGGCTGCGAAGCCACTCTGAGGTTACCTGAGAAGCTTGGAGCAGGGTCGGTTCGTCGCTTAAAACTGCGAGAAGGGTTAGACCTCATTGTCAACGAGCACTCGTTAAACGAAAGCTTAGTTTTGGAATATTCAGAAACTGAGCTTAAGCATTCACCTGTGGCCTTGAAGTTTTGCGTATCCGGGGCTGTGTCAGGCTCCATTCAAGGATTCGGCACTAACTTGTGTACATCAGCCGAAAAGCACTGTTTGGTCTATGGTTCCGATAGAGCAGGTACAGTAGAATTCGCTCCTTCAAGCAAGAATTGCACCATAGAGCTAGCCATTGCCCCAACATTGCTCAGAGATATGATTGGTGATGCAGATAGCAATTTTCCTGATTTCAACCCTGTTAAGGATTTAGACGATTTAGTTCCCTATTGCCAGTTTGGCCAAACCCCTCCGCTCATGGCGATCGCCCTTCAGCAAATTTTGCATTGCCCTTATCAAGGGGCAACCCGGCGCTTGTACTTGGAAAGCAAAGGATTAGAGCTAATTTCACTCTATTTTGAACACCTTAAAACGCATCACCCCAAACCTCAGAAGCCACACCAGCTGAAGCCTGCAGATGTGAGTCAGATTTACCAAGCCAGAGATATTTTGATTCATCATATGGAGAACCCCCCTTCGTTACTTTCTCTAGCCCGACAAGCTGGAATTAATGATCACAAACTTAAGCAAGGGTTTCAGCAAGTCTTTGGCACAACTGTTTTTGGCTACCTCCACAATTACCGCATGGAGCGGGCTGCACAACTGTTGCAAGACAATCAGATTACGGTAACGGGTGTTGCTCAAACCGTTGGATTCGCCAATCGAGGTTGTTTTGCCGCAGCATTTAGGCGCAAATTTGGAGTCAACCCCAGTGGTTATCTGGCTGCGTATCAAAAGCAGTATTGGGATTTGCAGCAAAAAACTCCGGCTAGCGATCGCAAAAACTCCGGCTAGTGCCCCTACGATCATTCGCTTCCCTCTAAGATTCATCCAAGTTTATTAACAAGCATTGCTAATAGGCAAGACGTGCTTGAGTGTGGGGCTATTTATGAATTCGATCAATTGGCAAAATTGCTTACTGATGACGGGCATTGCTTGGTGTATTGTTATGCAACCTGTCAGCGCTGAGATTAGAGAACCAGGGGCAGAAGGCGCGGTGGGCGATCGCCTATTAGAAACTGATATCCCCTATTTGAGTGAAATTGAACCACCCCTAACGACTGTAGAGGCGTGGGCAACAGAGTTGGCTCAGTCTACAACCATACAAATCGTAGGGGTGCAGTTGAATGAAACTGAGACAGGCATCGAAATCATCTTCAACACGACGGACGGTCAATTGGCCATTCCAACTCCTTCAGTCGTTGGTAATGCGTTGATTGCCGACATTCCCAATGCTGTATTGAGTTTGCCTGAGGGCGATGACTTTCAGTCGGCTGACCCGGCCCCAGGAATTACCCTGGTCACGGTTTCAAGTTTGTCAAACGAGCGGGTTCGTGTGGCCATTACGGGCTCAGAAGCTCCTCCAATCGCTGACATTAGCACAGAGCCACAAAACCTAATCTTGACTATTTCTGCTGGTGAGCCGAGTGAAACGCAACGTGCAGGGATTGAAGACGGATTTGATAACGATGCCATTCAAATCGTCGTTACCGCCGAACGTGCTGAAGAAAATATTCAAGATGTCCCGATTAGTGTCACCGCTTTGACGCAAGAGGATATTGAAGACGCTGATATCACATCCTTACCTGAGATTGCTGCCAATACCCCAAATTTTTCGGTGTTTTCAGGAGCGGGCCAAGATCGATCGTTTTCGAACTATAGCGTGCGTGGACTAGGTAACGTAAACTTCTTCAGCAGCGATACGGTAGGATTTTACGTTGATGATGTTCCTATTGATACAACTCTTGGCACCGCTTTTCTCAATCTCAATCTTATTGATTTAGAAAGAATTGAGGTGCTAAGAGGACCTCAAAACACACTCTACGGCAGAAATACCCAAGCCGGAGCGGTCAATATCATCACTCGCCAACCCAGCAACAATTTTGAGTCCAACTCCATTATTGACTATGGTCGGTTTGATGATCTTAATATTCGCACTAGTATCAGTGGCCCCGTGGTAAAAGATCGGCTGTTCGCTCGGCTGTCGGGGAGCTTCGCCTCACGGGATGGTTATCTAGAAAACACTTTCCTGGACTCAGACGTTGATGAGCAGTCGGGCTGGACTGGACGTGCTCAATTATTGTGGACACCGTCAGACGATTGGAACATTTCATTTAACGCATCCGTGGATGATTATAATGACGGCGCAGTCCCTTTCGTCTTGTTGGATCAGCCTGATCCATTCGAAACCGAACGAGATTTCGATGGGTTTAACAACCTCAATACGAATACGCAATCCTTAAGGGTTGCCTACAGTAATCCTGACTTAAGAGTGACCTCAATTACAGCGCGGCGTTTTGCGCGAACTGACCAGAACTCTGACGGCGACGGCACGGTTTTAGATCTCTTTCAAGTGCCATTACAAATAGATTCTACCGTGTGGACCCAAGAACTACGTCTGCAATCTCCTGACAATGATGGACCTCTCGAATGGTTAGCTGGAGGTTATTTCGAAGCTCGGGATGCAGAAAATATTGATGACGGCCTGATATTTGGTGAAGATGCGTTTAATATTTTTGGTGTCCCTCCTGGAACGGATGTATCTAATGGTGATGTTGAAACCACCATCTTCGGAATTTTTGGTCAAGTCAGCTACCAACCCATTGAGCCTCTAACTCTCACTGCGGGGCTACGATACGAAAACACCAATGCAACTCTAGAAAGCTTGGAGAGAACCTTTACGCCACAGGGGGGAGATGCCATAACGACATTTTCCGCTTCAGATGTAGAGCAAACGAGCAATGCAGTCTTACCTCGCTTTGTGGCTCAATATCGCTTTAACCCAAACATCATGGCGTATGGTAGCGTTTCCAGAGGATTTAAGCCTGCAGGTGTGAACCCCCGTGCGAATAGTGATGTTACCCTGACCTTTGAAGAAGAGCGTTCCTGGAACTTTGAACTAGGCGTGCGATCATCGTGGCTTAACAATCGCTTGGCGGCAAACGTTACTGTTTTCCACAACCCTATCAGTGATTTTCAAGTGGTAACCTTTGATGGGTTTTCCGGCCTACCATTGGAAATCGAAAATGCGGACGCTCGCACCACAGGGTTTGAGCTGGAAGTTAGAGCAACGCCCCTTGAGGGATTGGACTTGATTGCTGGTTTTGGTCTCGCTGACGCTAGATTTACTGACTTTCCTGATTCAGACGGTGGTGAAAGCGTCGATGGCAACCGTATTCCCTTCGCTCCAGAATTTACATACAACCTGGCAGCACAATATCGTAGCCCCATTGGGTTATTAGGACGATTGGAATTACAAGGGCTAGGAACCACTTTCTTTGATGAAAACAACACACTCAGTCAGGGTTCTTTTGCGCTTGTCAATGCTCGATTAGGGTATGAGTTTGAAAATTATGGCATCTACCTGTTTGCAAACAACATTTTCGATGTTGAATACCTTACATTTATCTCACCTCCCATAGGAGGCAATAGCCTAGCACTTTTTGGCACACCTGCAACCTATGGAGTGCAACTGAAAGCAAGTTTCTAAGGTCCCAATAAATTGACTATAAAGACTGATAGAATCCAGCCCTGGTGATCCGTTTGGAATAGGAAAAAATCCGTTTGCTGAATGTTTCTCTGATTCACAGCGCCTACAATACAGCTCTTGAAATGAATTTCAAGGTGACGTTTGTTTTTTAGAAGTAAGATGCACACTTAGTGAATCCGTCAAGTCTAAGGTTCCTTTATGACAAACTCCCCCTTTAAAGAAGCACCTACAGGAATTTGGAGCATTACAGCTCCGGTCAGTGGTCGTATTGCTGGAGCGATCGCCCTCTCCGCTCTCAGCACCATCGCTAGTCTCGGTTCATTGCTTGCAATTCCTCCCATCGCGGCAGAACTGCTGTCTGAGTCGCCAGACCTCATGCATATTTGGCGCTGGCTGGGAGTGGTTGTTGGTCTAGTGGCGATCGCCTTCACCTCAAGGGCTCGGGCATTTGCGGTTTCTCACCTAGCAGCCTTTAAGCTGGAGGTAATCTTGCGAACGGCTATAACTGACCATCTGGCCCGAGTTCCGCTGGGCTATGTCGTGACGACGGGGTCCGGAGCCATCAAGAAATGGGTGCAAGATGACGTACAGTCCCTTCATGCCTTCGTGGCGGATAGCACACCCCTCATTGGTCGAGCCTATACGATTCCGCTGTTAGCGTTAATTGCAATGTTTATGGCCGACTGGCGGCTAGGGCTTGTGACGCTGGCAGTGCTGCCCGTGGGGATGATTTTCATTCGACTAGCTCTCCAAGACTTCGCCCAGCAGCGCGATGCCTACGATCGCGCCAACGAGCAAATTAATGGCGTCATCATTGAATTTGTGCAGGGGATGCAGGTGGTACGAACCTTTGATGATGGCAGCAGTTCGTTTGCTCGATTTCAGAAATCCCTTGATGCCTTTACGCAAAAGCTGCGAGATTGGAACGCCAAAACCCAAATTTCAGGACGATTGGGTACCTTACTATTTGAACCCTTACCAACGCTGGTGGTCGTTTCATCTGTTGGAGCTTGGTTGATGATGCAAGGCACGTTGACCTTCCCGAGGCTGCTGGTGTTTCTGTTGCTGGCTCCCCGTTTATGCGGAGCTTTTAGGCCCATTTTTATACTGGCTGAGTTTATTAATCAATCTAATGCTGGAGCGTTGCGGATTAGTTCCGTTTTAGCGGAGCCCGCACTTCCTCAGCCAGCGCAACCCAAGCAGCCCCAAGATACGTCAATCACCCTAAGCAACGTCACCTTTTTCTATGGTAAAGAGCGTCCAGCCCTGCAAGACGTATCTCTGACCATGCCCGCTGGAACGGTGACTGCGCTGGTAGGGCCATCCGGTGCGGGTAAAACCACACTAGCTCGACTGATTCCTCGCTTTTGGGACGTGACGGAGGGGGCGATTAAAATTGGCGGCGTTGATGTGCGGCAAATGACCTCTGAAACCCTGATGTCCTGGGTATCGTTTGTGTTTCAAGACACGTTTCTGCTGCACGATACGATTCGCGACAACATTAAACTGGGACGGCCTGACGCTACAAATGAAGACGTAGAGGCGGCTGCCCGCGCAGCCCAGGCCCATGACTTTATCCTTACCTTGCCGAGTGGCTATGACACCATTGCGGGAGAACGGGGTGCACGCCTCTCTGGTGGGCAGCGTCAGCGAATCACCATTGCTCGCGCCATTTTACAGGATAATCCCATCGTGGTGCTGGACGAAGCCACTGCCTTTGCTGATCCAGAAAATGCCGCGCTCATTCAATCGGCGATCGCCGCCCTCACCCAAGGCAAAACCTTAATTGTGATTGCCCACCGCCTGCCTTCTATCATGGACGCGGATCAAATTGCGGTGATTGATCAGGGACGATTGGTGGAGTTGGGTCAGCATGATGACCTCATTGCCGCGAATGGTTTGTATGCAGGGCTTTGGTCATGCCATCAGGACGCTCAAAATTGGGAACTAAGGGTTGATTCTCGTAAGCTATCAGCCGTGGCTGCAAGCTCAAACATGAAGAAAAAATGATGCTGAAGCAGTTCGGCGAGCAATATCCAACCTACATGCAGGAGACGAAGCGATTGTTACCTTATCTTTTTTAAGTTTTACTACCCGCTTCCTCTCTCTAATCATTCAAAATTTCCATATTGACTACCATGCTCAAAACTTACCAACGCATGATGGATGTTGCAGGGTCTTATAAACCCCAACTGCAAAAGACTCTCTTGCTATCAGTCATCGCATCCATCCTTCAAGGGATTATCTTTGCTCTGTTTTTTCCGTTGCTGTCGGCATTGTTAGAACGACCCATCGATGCTGATCGAGTTTGGCTATTGCTGGCCTTGTTTAGTGGACTGGTCGTTATAGAAGGATTGCTCCGCTGGCAGGAGCTGAATTTTAGCTGGTTGCTCTCCACGGACGTGGCCCATGAGACGCGATTACGGCTGGGAGAACAGCTCCGGCAAATGCCGCTGCAAGCCCTAAATCAGCGGCGATCAGGGGATTTCAACGTGGTGATGAGCGGCAATGTCAGCGAGCTGGTGTTGTGGATTGGTAGTCTGGCTACGCTGGTGATTCAAACGGTGGTGGTGCCTTTGATCACCGTGCTGATCACCCTATGGATTGACTGGCGGCTAGCTGTTGCACTACTGGTCACGTTTCCTCTGGCGGTCCCGATCTATCGGCAAATGCGATCGCGGGTTAAAAGTACGTTACAAGAGGTGTCAGAAGCTGATGCTGATACTGCGTCACGGGTGGTGGAGTACGTTCAAGGGCTTCCTGTTTTGCGGGCCACCAAACAAGTTGGCATGCGCTCCCAAAGGCTGCAAGCTGCCCTTCAGCAACAGCGAGTCGCCCAATCAAAAGGGCAACGCATCACCAGCCTCCCAATCATTATAATGGCAACCCTGGTTGAGGTCGGCATTGTCGTGGTTATTGGCTTGGGGATTTTGTTTATTCTGCAAGGCACCCTTTCCACACCCGCATTGTTGGCGCTGGTTGTCATTGCCATGCGGTTCACTGAACCGTTAGCTCAGCTCATTGGCCTCACCAGTGTCTTTGATTTAATGGAAGTGAGCCTAGAACGTATCGAAGCTGTGATGGCCATTCCTGCCCTACCCGTGCCAGTGCCTCCGGCTCAGCTTACTCAATTTGATATTGCCTTTGACCAGGTTTCCTTCCGCTATGCCGACCAAACGGAATGGGCATTACAAGACGTGTCGTTTTATGCTCCAGCGCGATCGCTAACCGCACTCGTCGGAGCCTCTGGCAGCGGTAAGACCACCATTACCCGCTTAATCAGTCGCTTTGCCGATGTGCAAGCAGGAGCTATTCGCATTGGTGATGTCGATATCCGTCAGGTTGAATCCGCCGATTTGATGCGCTCCATCTCAGTGGTCTTTCAGGATGTATATTTATTTGACGACACCATTCTCAATAACATCCGCATGGCGAAGCCCGATGCCACTCACTCCGAGGTTGAGACTGCTGCCCGAGCCGCCAATTGTCACGATTTTATTACCCGATTGCCGCAGGGATATGACACCCGCATTGGAGAAATTGGGAGTGCTCTGTCCGGCGGTGAGCGTCAGCGCATTTCCATTGCCCGCGCCATGCTCAAAAATGCTCCGATTGTGTTGCTCGACGAGCCTACGTCGGCGTTAGACACTGGAAGCGAAGTGGCGGTGCAGGACGCGATCAACCGCCTCGTTATTGATAAAACTGTGATTGTCATTGCCCATCGACTCTCAACGATTGTTGCGGCAGATTTGATTCTGGTTCTAGCGGATGGTAGCGTCATAGAGCGTGGGTCTCATGCGGAACTGTTAGCTCAGCAGGGGCGTTATGCGGCGATGTGGGCCGTACAACAACAGGCCCAAACCTGGCGAGTAATGGCTTGACCCCAGGAAGGCTATGGCAGAGTTTTTTTGGGAAAAACTGGACTGTAAAAACCAGCCCACTGGCGGATTGGGGGCATGGCGGGCAAAAGTGCCCGGTGGTTGGCTAGTGGCAATTCGCTGTGGGGGTGGCGAAGGGGGTGGCGTAACCTTTTATCCTGATCCGACGCATCAGTGGAATGGTGGAACAATCTCCTGATAGTTATACTACCGACCGGAGACTTTTGGGCGATCGCCCACTTTTTTCTCCAAGTGGCTGACTCGATACTGGGGCACTGCCGCGAGTTGTATCTCTTCTCCCTTCTTCGGTGATTTTGCGGCGGTCGTAACTTCACCACAGACCTCAACCCGTGCATGATAGGTGCCAGAAGTCTGCTGATCAGAACTAGTGAAATCAATGCAGACCTCTGCCCACGTCGCATCATTGGTCCACATCTGTAGAAACGCCTGTACTCGCTTCAAGGGTATCCATCGCAAAATCGGGTAAAGATAACGTTTAATTCCCGTTAGTCCTTTCCTGAAGGTCTTGCCTGACTTATGGTAAGAGAGCCAATCCCATCCCTGTTGCATCCAGATGTCGCGCTCGGCGATTTGCTCAAACTTACTCAGCCCTGACCAACCCCGATAGTGCGATCGCAACTGATTGACCTCACCTTCACGATACACTAGCGCATCCAGAACCTCCGGCTCTAAGTGCCCCCAATACTGTCCAGTAGGCAAATCAATCAGTGTTGGCGCAAACTTATGACCACCAAAATGACTGCATCGCCACACCCGCAACGTTCCATCAGATTGAGCGGCATACTTATCCTTGAGCGTTTTATAGATAGGAAAGCCGAACCGAGCACAAGCGGCATCCACATTCCCGTGGGTACACACCATAATGTCGCGGATGTGGGAGGTATCGTGGCGATATTGTTGAAACCGCGACAGTTCATTGGGCTGGCCGATGATGTTCTTCATGATTGCAATCGCCACCTGAGTCGCATCTGTGTCGGGAACGATAAATTCCTGCTTCTCAAACTTAGCAAACTGGCCTTGGGGTCGCTCAAAATACATCACCAGCGTGTATCCGGGCTGAGAATAGTCTGCTTCAGGAACAATTAAGACAGGAGATATTTGTACCCCATGCTTCATAAACAGCTGTTTGAACAGCTCAATCAACGGTGTAATTCTGGGGTCTTCCTGAAACATTTTCTCTGTCCAGGGTTGTGCTAGCTCCATCACGAGCCAACAATCCACATTTCGCGCTGTACCGATAGGGTCTTCATTCGCAGCCTTGGAAACTTGGGAGCAAAAGCGGCAATCCGTCAGGGTATCTTGAGTCAGCATAAGAGTCTCAGCTAAAGTTCACTATCAGCACATCTAAACATTGACCAAACCGTATTCTCACTGACTATCAAAGCCCTTCAACAATGTACGTCATCAAATCCTCCAACACGAGATTTGCTGCAATATACCCCATCCCAAACCAATAAGTATCGACTTCATGTACCTGATTCATCTCGACAGCCTTGAGTTGGGGCCAAAGGGGATTTGCTTTCATTTGCTCCAAGGCTGCTCGCACATCATTGGCAATTTCAGTCTGACTCTGGGGTTTCATCACAAACAACACATCACCATCAATGTCACTCAATAGCTCTAGTGAAATTTGGGCATTACCTCCTTCAGATTGATTGGGAGGACGCGACAAGCCAGCGTCTTCCAAAATGGTGCCGACAAACGTATCTTTGCCGAAGGTTGAAATTTGGTCAGTGTAGAAAGACGCGACAGACACCTGAATTTGGCTGGCATCCTCAGGAAGTTCTGACCTAAATGCTTGTAACGTTGCCTCATAGCTTGCCTCAAGTTGTTCGGCCTCAGCCTCTTTTCCTAGGATTTCAGCACAAAGATGCGTAAGGGGCTTCCATTCCGTGTGGCCCTCGACGTCAAACACAACTGTTGGCGCAATTTGCGAAAGCAACGAGTAGGTATCCGCCTCTGTAAATGACTTGGTGGTTAGGATGAGATCGGGTTGAAGAGTCGCAATCTTCTCGATGCTCGGTTCCCTTGGATTACCGATATCTATGATGTCATTATCGGCTGGCGGCAGATGTAATAGGTTGTCAATGATAATTCGAGGAGCCGCAATTGGCTGTGCTCCCAACGCCATCAGAGCTTCGACCGTAAAATAATCAAGAACTACAATACGTGAGGGTTTAACTGGCACATCTGTTTCGCCAAAAGCATGCTGTATAAGCTTTGTGACGTTACGTTGCTCAGTGACAGATGACTGATCAGATAGGGCTGTACTCGAGCAAGCTGCTGTGATGAGGGCACCCGCTCCCATTAACAGGAAAAATCGCCGTTGACGACTCAATGGCTGAGAATAAATGTCAAATGTTGACTGGACGCGATGGATGAGTCTCTGCCCATCATTAAAGAGGAAGGGTTTATCAGCCATGACGATTAGAAGATGGTTAGCGTTGGGTTCAGAAAGTGTAATAAAGAATAAATGTCATCTAGCGTAGACCAAAATTAATAATTTTGGCTAGTCATTTTGAGCCCAAAACGCATCTTTTTGAGTTTTTCCCACCTTAAGCACAATACCCGTGAACGAAATGCGGTTTTGAATATTGCATGGTCGTTCGGAGTAGAGCTGCTGTAGTGTAAAGGGATATCTCACGTCCACTTTAGACATCTACAGCAGACCTCTGATGACTCAACCCATTGTCAATGCAATCAACTTGGCCGAGCTGGCTTCCCATTATAGTATGGCTCCGTTTGAGCAACGCTTATCCTCCCTGATTGAGCAGACGTTATGCGACCTCAAAAAGCGGGAGCGCAAAGGCACAACATTAGTCTCGTCGTTAATGGTGTGGGTAGTGTTAGCCCTAACCATGCGCCGAGACTTGAACTCCAGAGCTGTCTTGAATGGGATGGTGTCTGGCTGGCGCTGGCTATCGTGCGCCTTACCCAAAGACCTCGTGGCGGAAGGAGCCATTAGCCATGCCCGCAGGCGAGTGGGAGTCGAGGTGTTTCGGCAACTGTTTTATCGAGTCATCGTGACGTTCCAGCCTATCCCTACGGATTTTCACCCATGGATGAGTGTGGCCTTCGATGGCAGTACAGGCACCATGCCCGATAGCGAATCGAATCGGACTCAATTTGGTAAATCTAACAATCAACGAAAAGGGGGGCTTATCCTCAACTGCGATGGGTGAGCCTATTGGCCATTGCTCCTCGTCTGCTATTGGATGTGGCCTATGGCCCCTATGCCGGAAAGGGCAATGGGGAGCGTAGCTTGATGATGAGCATTCTCAAGCGCCTCAAACGTCGCAACCTGCTGTTTATGGTCGATGCTGGACTGTACTCATTTGCGATGATGTCCTGCACTGAGCAGCAAGAGTGTGCGTTTTTACTCAAGGTAAGTGGTCATCCTAGCTTACCGGTGCTCAAGCGATTAGGCGATGGTAGTTACCTCTGTGAAATGAGCAAACGGGTGATTGACCCAGAGCGTTCACCCCTCACACGCAATCGCCTCAAATCGCAGACCCTCAAGGGACGGGTGATTCCCTATCAAATTCCAGGGTTTCGACCTGCCCGTTTAGTCACCAATATCTTAGAGCTCTGTATTAGTGCCAAAGAGTTAGCCTTGCATTACCATAAACGCTGGGATATCGAATTGTGCTTTGACGAAATCAAAACCCATCAATGCGCCACTCTTCGGGGACAGATGCCCACCTTGTTTCGCTCCAAACGCCCTGAATTGGTCGAACAAGAACTCTATGGGATGTTGATCTCCTACAACCTGATTCGAGAGCTGATGCTCGACGCGGCTAACAACCATCTGAGAGACGCAGTATTGCTGAGTTTCCTTGATTGTCTCCAGCTCATCATTGATGCGGTTCCTCAAATGAGTCAGCCGCATTCATCAAATACAATGCTCCAACAGCATCGATATCTCCGTTCCATGATGGCTCAATCCAGAATTGACCGTCCTCGCCGTCCTCGGGTTAATCCACGAGTCGTTAAGATTAAAATGTCTAAATTTAAGCGGAAAACGAGTCAGCATAAAACCCAAATCAGAGTGTTGGAAAAAGAGTTGGAGATTATTCCTCCAAAGGTTGCATGAGATTTTCATTCACGGGTATTGTCCTTAAGCATATGAGCTAGAACATAGGTTTTTATCGACTAGGCTATTGCCTGTAGTGAGATGCGAGATGCCTATTCCATCGGATTAACAACTGTTTCACAAACTAATGAAGCGTTTCTGATTGGTGGAAGCTTGCTGATCCAAGGGATCCAGCGATACATACCGATGCGATGGGGATAGCGACAATTCTCTTGAATTAGCGATCGCACCTGCACCAGCTTTAGACCAAGAGCTTCCACATCTTGCTCACTTTTGATGAACCACTTCAGCGGTGCGCCTAGCTGTGCCAGTTGTTTCGCCCCTTTACTTTTCGGCGAGCTACCGAAGACATCAAATGCTAACGTTGCTCCCGGAAATCTCTGCCGGAGGTGATAAACTAAGGATTGAACTTGAGCATCTTCAAAATACATTAAAAGTCCTTCAGCGATGATTAAAAGCTTTTCCGAAGAACAGTCGGGGACTTTATCCATCCAGCTAAAATCTAGCGCTGATCGAGATAAAACTTGGTGTTGTTCAGTTTCAGCATCGAGCTGACTTCGTAGAGTGGTTATATCGGGCAAATCGAGATCAAGCCACTGATAGCATCCTTGACCTACTCGATAATACCGAGTAGACAACCCTGCACCAAGCTCAATGACAACCGCATTTTCATGGTTAGTCAAATGTTTTTGCGTAATCTGATCAAACAAATTGGCTCGCACGGCCCAGGCAAGTTGCGCAAGTGGTGTGTAGAAACTGTCGAGGTCTGGATCCCAAGTAAGCAATCGCCACCAATCCACAATTTTCGGATCTCGAAAAATAGCATCAGGGCGATTATGCTCATCTACACGAGCACGGGTCGTCATTAGCGCTGTTCGTGGAACTCCTGATAGTTCAATGCTTAGCTGAGCCGACATAAATTCCTCTCTTGTAGAATTCATTGAGAATCAAGCTCGACCAAATGAAAATAGACTGCTTCCAACCTAATCATGAAAGCCTAGAAAGCTTAGTATTAAAGGAGTTGCTCTTGTAACTCTTCCAAATAAAGTTCAGTGCCAACGGGGCCAGGCAATCCCAAGCACACATAGACTGGAATAAAGTAAACTCGACCGTTTTGACTTGCCTTCATCGACTGGGCAATCGCATTATTCTCCCATTCAGTCTTGAGCGAAGCCGTTTGACTTTCCTTAAACTGAGCCAAATCATCAAACTGATTGATACTCCCTCTATCGCTACCGAGTAAGATAATAGTATCTGCTTGTTCAAATTGAGGAAGCGCTTCAATTGAAATAGGCGTGGGGCGACCCCCATCAGAGCTCCCTTGATTTTGGTCAGGCAGACCTAGTACGTCAAAGCCTAAATCGCTCACGAGAGAACTACATAAGTTATCGGGTGAACTAAGCACCTGAAATTCTCGGCTATCGCTGGATGACAGCACTAGAGTCGTTGGATGAGACGCTACAACAGGTTCAAAACCACCACGAGCTGCCGCAATTTCTTGATCGAGGTTGGCAATTAGTGATTCTGCTTTTTCAGGTTGGCCCACCGCTTGGGCGATCGCCCGTAAACTACTTTCTGTATCTCCCCATTCAAGAATCAGGAGTGGCGCAATTTGAGCTAGGGTCTCAGGTGCTTTTAGCCATTCGTTACCAACAATCAAATCAGGTTCCAAAGCAAGGATGGCTTCAATCGACGGTTCATAGACAGTGCCCACATTGGCGGGTTGAGTCGTAACACGATCGCCCAAGTAAGGAATTTGCTGAGCAGGGTTTGTAAAGGTGTCTTGAGCAAAGGGAGTGTGATCAGCATAGCCTGAAGGCTGAAATCCCAATGACAAGAGCATTTCTAAGGTAAAGGGGCCAAGAGAAACGATGGTTTCTGGCTGGCCACAGATCATCGTTTCACCTGTGGAGTGCAAAACTGTACGACAGTCTTCAGAAGAAGCTGTTGTGGACTGCTCAGGCGCTTGATCGCTTTGCCCGGGCTCCACTAGATCGCTCTGGCTACAGGATGTAATCAGAACCGTAAGAGAAACGAACGGCAAAATCGATTTAAGAGCAGTTCGCATTTTGCAGATAGACAATCTCATTCTCTACTAATGTCCTAAACGTTCTACTCAGCATCAATAACGTTGTTGAATATGTTCCACAATCACCTAACCCAAAGCAATCGTTTGTGAATATCAACTTAGATGATATTGATTCTCATTAAAGTAGACTGATTTGTCAAGGGTGATTGAATGCTGTGATAGTTTGGTTTGCCACCTCTAATCCTTAAGAAGTGGAGTCACGATTGACGATAGATTGCGTTGGCTAGCGATCGCCCAAAACCGATTACGCTTCTCCACTAACATAGCCATGATGGGCAAGGTACTTTCCCATGCTGTCATACATGCTGTTATCACTTGGGACAGATGTGTCCAGGCCATCGACGTAGCGATTAAACATACAAAACGCAGCAGCAATCAACACGGTGTCATGAATTTCTTGATCAGTTGCGCTTGCCGCACGAACGCGATCGATATGGATTTGATCAACAAACTGCCCGCCCTTTTGAACGGCTAATGCCAGCGCAACTAACCCCTGCATTTTTTCTGACAGCCCAGAAACGTTTTGCTTCATGACAACCTCATCGACAATGGACGCATCAGAGTCATCATCACTGGAGAAAAGTGAGCAAGCGACTGATGCGTGAGACTGGGTGCAAAATTCACACTCGTTTGCCCGTGAGACACAAGCTGCAATGAGCTCACGTTCCGCTGGTGATAGAGGAGAGTCCCCGCGCAATAGTTCCTGAGCCAAAGCCGTCATGTGCTTTGCAGTTTTTGGATAAGCCCCGAGCAAGCCCCCGATGCCTGGAGACGCGTCTGCTGGTAATGATATATGTGCCACTGAAGCTCGACCCTCCTTTAGGTTTATGGAAAACAGAGCCTTTTACCCTTAAAAAGGCCACTGCGCTAACTTAAGCTAGTGCAGTAGCCTTAGGCTAGCTATTTTGACTCCGAAACGCATTTTTTGCCATGGTTTAACCTCGAATGACTATTGACCAATAGTCACCCCCTAGATCAGCACCATCCATCTTTTTTAGCTGGAAGCTGTAGGGGTTTCAAAACTCAACAGATAGTGAGCCAATGATTAGACCTCTTGCATAATTGGTTGCACGATATGGTATTGACCCTGATATACCCTCCTATCACAACCATATCTAATGAACTACGAAGCAGCCCAAACCCTTAATAGAAAAAGCTTTAAGCGATTCACAGGTGTTCATCAACAGACCTTCAAGCTCATGATCAAAGCATGGGATGACTATCATGTGAGCCAGTCCAATGCCGGACGACCAC
>JBCCWF010000022.1:0-26879 GCA_039194035.1 Cyanobacteria bacterium P01_E01_bin.6
CTCAGTGGGTTAGCGCTGAGGACGAGCGATTGTAAGCTCGTCAGTTGTCCGATTTCGGACGGCAGCGCCCTCAGTGGGTTATCGCTGAGGAGGAGCGATTGTAAGCTCGTCAGTTGTCCGATTTCGGACGGCAGCGCACGCAGGTGGTTAACGCAGAGGTCGAGCGATTGTAATCTAGTGAGTTGTCCGATTTCGGACGGCAGCGCCCTCAGTTGGTTATTGCGGAGGTTGAGTGATTGTAATCTAGTGAGTTGGCCGATTTCGGTCGGTAGTGCACTCAGGTGGTTAACGCGGAGGACGAGCGATTGTAAGCTCGTCAATTGTCCGATTTCGGACGGCAGCGCACGCAGGTGGTTATCGCGGAGGACGAGCGATTGTAAGCTGGTGAGTTGGACGATTTCGGACGGCAGCGCACGCAGTGGGTTATGGCTGAGGATGAGCGATTGTAAGCTGGTGAGTTGGACGATTTCGGACGGCAGCGCAATCAGTTGGTTAGAGCTGAGGACGAGCGATTGTAAGCTTGTGAGTTGGCCGATTTCAGGGGGCAATTCCGTCACGTCTTTGCCAGCCAAATCTAGCGTGGTCCAATCTTCTTCAGCGGCTTGGTCAATCAGCGTTAGCAGTTCATCTCGGGTCATCTATCCGCAACCAATGGGGCATCCCCTTAGTTTTAGCAGTCATTGTCCCATTGAGCCGCTCTTTTTTCGTAATCGTCCCCTGAGCGGAGTCGAATCAGAATTCTTTCTTTTACTGGCTTCTGGCTTCTGGCTTCTGACTCCCCACCCCGTCAAGATTTCCCGGCTTAAATTTGATACCCAACAATTTTTGACACCCAAAAATTAGATGGGCAACCCCATGCGCCAACGCTTCATCATCACAGGCAGGCGACTGATAAAAAGCCTCACCAGTGATGCCACACTATCAACACTCTGACCACGTTTCAACCAATACAAAAATGCAGCAGGCTTCAGCCACAGTCCCCGGTGCTTGGATAAATGCTGAACAAGTTCAGTGGTGGTGAGCGATCGCCCTAACGCATCCAAAATATCCAACGTAGCGGGTAACGTACTTGGGCAAACATTTGCATCATATCTATCATTCACCCATGCAGGCTCTTTCCCTTTATAGGTCTTCGATTGCGGATGCCCAAACCCAATATTGAACGTAAAGGAACGAGTCGGCACAACATGGACTTTGCCAAGATGGAGGGCTGCAAGGGTAAACGTAATCACCCAATCTGTTTTGTGATCCGTTTCCAGCCAAAATTGATTGATCATCGTCAGCTTAGTCTGCGATGTCGCCGGAATTTTATAGAAGCTCTCAAACGGGTTATATTGAGCCGATTGATTGGCTAAATCAATTGCGTTCCATTGATCGGCCCATGTCCCAAAGCCCCAACAAAAGACACGATTCGAGGCAATAAAATCCGTGTTGATAGATGCGTCTAATTCCGCTGGCAAACTGGCGTAGGCACTCACGGAACAGACCCGCTCATCCTCACGATAACACTCCAATAGCCGACACATCCGATCATAAAAACAAGGGTTCGGAACCGTATCGTCTTCTAGATAAACCAGAGCGTCATGGGACGATAGAACCTCCGTCAATCCATCAATGACGTTGCGATCGCATCCTAAATTCTGTGTTCTGGCAACGATGTGAACCGGGATGGATGAGCGTGCTGAAAATTCCTCTAGAAACGCAATGCACTGATCGATTAACGGCTGATCCTCGGCTTTCCGTGCGCCATCGACAAACGCAATGACCGTTGGCGGCAATAGAGATTGCAGACGAATAGCCGCTAAAACGTCTTTCAACAACTCAGGACGGGTAAACGCGAAGAGAACGACTGGCGGGAGATTTCCTGACAACACCACATCATCAAGAGACATCGTTAATGTCATAGGATTCGCCATCGTTTATACTCCTCTGTCTCAGACGCCTCAGAAAACGTGCGTTTCACCGCGCTTACCCAGAGGATGCCCAGGCATTCACCAATAATCTCGCGACTCAGCATCGGCTGAGCCTCTCGCGAGTCCCATGGCTGAACTGTCGTATTGCTGGATCTGTATTGTGGACAATTCTATCTGCCGTGGTTTTTATCGATAGAACGCAACATCTCAGGTGCGTCTCTATTGAGTTCATAACATTGGTCCACGATTTCGGACAAACCGTACTTGAGGACACAATCGCCCTTGTCCTGTTTGCGTTCACCTCCATGATTTACAACTACTATCTGGGAGACAATAGCCTCAATTTCTTCAGTGAAGAAACTAAGAATTTGTTCAGAGGCTTCCGCGTTTTGACCCGAGCACTCATTGTGTGGGGGTCATCACAAGACATCGGCACCGTCTTTGGCTTTGCTGATGTCACCATGGGTTTATTGGCACTGGTCAATTTAGAAGAGCATGTGCCCGTGGCTCGATAGGTCAGAGCATTTCTCTATTCAACTGAACTTCTGACACCAAGATAAAGGGGGAGGGCGATCGCCCTCCCCCTTTATCTTGGTGTGAACGCCAACCGCTCCATCAACGACGAACGTAGCGAGCAACAATCCATTCATTTCTTCTGTAAACGTTGCCAATAAACCTTGCCAAGTCGTGGTCACTACCCACCTCCAGGTCATGATGAGATCTCATTTCCCTGGGCGATAGATCCGTTTGATCCAGTTAAATGTCGGCTGTTCAATATATCGGGTGATGACCGCAGCCAGAGCAATCGTCAAGCTAATCGCAACAATAATACTGCTCACAGGCGATATGCCAACAGACTCTAACGAACGGATGATGATGTAGCCAATATTTTGATGGATCAGGTAAAGCGAATAGGATACCGATCCCAATGCCAGTAGGGGAGGAATGGCGATCGCCCTTAGCTTACCTCCGTTGATCAGCGCAAACATCACCAGACAGATAAGAACAGTGATGTGGCGCTCAATTTCAGGATAGAGCGCCATCTGCGATGCAAAGCAAGCAGCGATTAGCCCATAGCGGACAACAGAGCCGCCATGCTGCCACACCCGATAAAATATAATCCCCATCATGAAGAGATAGCCATAGTCCAGGATAAACCAGCGTTCGAACTGCTCTGGAATCTCAATCAGAAGGTTGTGATTTTCCAAAGTATTGATGCCTAGCCAAACCATCACCACCCATTCGATATGAGGTAAGAGTCGCAGAAGACAGACGCCGACCATCACGATATAAAAAATCAGCTCGATGAGTAATGTCCAATAGACACCATCAACATTGGGAATGCTCCAAAATGGATGCACCATCAAGCCATTGAGCACGGCATCAGATGCAGAGACTTCTCTTCCCGGTAAGCCAAGGACGGCAACCAACGAAAAGGTGAGGGCGATCGCCACCCAATAGGTCGGGTAAAGCCGTACCACTCGCTTCACCACAAAGTCTTGGATGCGTTTGGTATGTTCCAGGCTCATCAAAATGACGAAGCCGCTAATCATGAAAAATAGCAGCACCCCATATCGTCCAGCCGATACAGTGACGGGCAACGGGTTCGTGTGACCATAAATCTGGTCATACCGAAGGGTGTAGTGATAGAACATCACCCCCAACGCGGCAATCCCTCTCAGCGCATCGAGTTCAACAATGCGCGACGTTGATGGTGGAGGCGTTAAAAGTCGTCGGGTCGTGCGTTCAATCAATGGAATGATGATGAGACTCCTTCACAGTCATAGTGGTCGAGTCATAGTCACTCAACCATGACCCAGAAATAACGGTCATCCTAGCATTCAGTTTCATGACTCGCATGGTTGCCGGAATGTTGCCGCCATGGCCATTCGCATGGCGATTGGCTGGAGACCTGCAAAAAGACGCGTGGCGTGGGCGATCGCCGTGGGGAAAGCAGTGAAGGAGGAAAAGTGAAGAGGTGGCGTGTTACGTTAGGTCATTACTGGAAATATCAGCTTCAAAGGCGTGCAAGGCAACATTAGAGCCAGCCAGCCATGCTTGTTCAACATGCCGAGGAATGAGCTGCTTTACAGGAATTGTCGGACATAACGGACTACTTTCTTGCTCGTGATACGGTTGTCCGTCAAAACAATGGATATGACGCGTTCCCTGGCGATAAATCCAGAGTTCAGGAACCCCACTATCTTTGTAATCTTTGGGCAATTGTAAGGCGTCCACACACCTCACAGATGTCCTTTTTGTGACCTCAGTCATCTTCCAATTCAACGAAACCTCACAAACTTCGGCGTATAGCAAAGAAACCGTAAAGATAAATTCGCCGATGCAGTAAGGGTACTGAGGCATTGGTAGCGTAATAATACAGAGTTTCTGAATTGAAGTTAACGACTAGCACCGTTACCAATAAAGTGACAGAGAAAGTCTCCTGTTAAGCCCTAAACATTAGTGTGTTCTGATTATTTTTACGTCGAGTATTGAAAATATTACCCTGCTGTTGAGGCTGCAATTCGCCATATTTAGACTGATTTAGATCTGGCGTTCATTGAACGTTCTACGTTTGAAGTTTAGTGAGTAAGCCCCTGGTCATAATTAAAACCAAAACCCCAAATCCTGTGCTGACCGCGCAGCGACCGACACAGGGTTTGGAAGGGTTCACTGAATGATGGCTAGCGACTGATTGAGGACAATAAGATGCTCAATGAGACGAAGTTGACTCGACATCGTTAAGCGAAGAGTTCCAAATTCAAATGAAATCTTCCTAACCCTGTACCGCTTGCACAGCGGTCGACACAGGGTTTTATGGGTTTTGCAGTGAATTGTGACCATCTACTGACTAGGCTTCAAAACTATCTATAGAAGAATGATTAGATCTTGCTCAATAGCGACTAATTTCAGTTCAGCTCTAAGGATTAAACAATATAGAGAACAGCATAAATCACCTCTGATTTCAGTTCTGACGTCATCGTTATCAGGGTTCTCTTATCAGACCCAATGACGTGATGTGCAACAGAATCTTAAAAGCAGACGTGCCTTGAGCAAGATTGACGAGCATATGCCGAAGATTACTGGCATCATTTACGAGGTTTCACATGGCAACACTCTCAACATCAAACACATTGGCAGCACAGGCCGAGATTGGCGGCGAAGCAATATTTACTGTTACGTTAGCTAGAAATAATCCTCAATCATCCAGTTTTAGCCGAGACTCCTTTCAGCTGATCAATACGGGCACCAAGACCATTGCCCAAGTTAACATCGATATCACCAATGCCCTCTATCCAGACACCGTCTTCGATCCGTTTGGATTGGCAGGCGACACTCTGTCGAAAGCACTAAGAATTGACACTGAGGACGACACGGGTGTTGTTGCACCTGACAATAATACGTATATCGGAGTTGGAGGTACTGCAGGATTTGAAGAGATTGTCATTTGCTTCGATGAGAATGACAATGGTGGTTTTGAAACCGGAGAAACGCTGGGCTTCTCTATCGATCTTGATCCAAACTCGCTTGCAGGTGGCGATCCCGATTTGTTGAACGCGGGCTCTAGTCTAGATTGGAATACAGCTGGTGTTTCAGGGGCAGAACTGATCGGTTCAATGATTACCGTGACCTTTACCGATGGTTCAACTGCAACGGGGCAACTCCAAGGAAATAACAATCAGGCAGGCGCGCAAGCACTCATTACGCAAGATTCCCCCAATTTGGATGTTTCACTGACGGTCAATGGCCTCGGGGCCGGTGGCGTTGGAACCTACGATGAGAATGGCCCCAGCGTGATCGTCAATGGCCCAGCTGGACAAACTGCGCGAATCGTATTGACGAAGGGATTTATTCAGCCCGTTACGACCGACGCCTTTGCAAATAGTACCGATCCTGCTGATCAAGCCTTTGCTCCAGTGCTTCAATCGCAGCTTGACGCATTAGCAGCGTCAGATTTCCCCGCGAACAATGCAGTCGAGTTTCAGACTATCGATATTGTGCTCACGGGTGGCGATCAAGATATTTCTAACCTGTTTAATTTCTCCTCGGTTGATAGATTCGATTTTGATGGAGAAGATGAGTTGCCCCTTGGCTTCGTCGCTAGCATCATTGATCCTAGCAATGATGACCTTCCTCTTGGGCCTGTTACTCAACCCGTCTATCTAGAATTTGTGGCGCAAGCGCCTCCTTTGATTACGACTGCTGCGTCGGTCACCGTGCCTGAAATCCAGACGGCCGTTCTCGATATTGATGCTACCGATGTAAACGGAGACACTGAGGGCAACGGACTCACCTATAGCCTCACGGGTGGAGATGACCAAGGCGTATTTGTGATTGATGTAAATACAGGTGTATTGCGCTTCATCACTGCGCCAGATTTTGAGACTCCCACCGATACTGATACCGACAATATCTATGAGGTGGAAGTCACGGTTACGGATTCTGCGAATCTCACGGCCCAGCAACTGATTAGCGTGACGGTGAGCGATGTTGATGAAACCGTTGATGTTGCTCCCATCCTCAACGCTGCGTCATCCGTGATTGTGGATGAAAATCAAACGAACGTGTTGGATATCACGGCAACAGATGCCAATGGAGATAGTGAGGGCAATGGACTCACGTACAGTCTTACAAACGGTGCTGACCAAGGACGTTTTGCCATTGACCCGAATACAGGGGTTCTGACTTTTATCTCAGCCCCAGACTTTGAGAATCCTGAGGATGCCAATGGTGACAATGTCTATGACGTTGAGGTTACCGTCAAAGATACGACTAACTTAACTGCGACCCAACTCTTGAGTGTTACTGTCAGGAACGTCTCAGAACCGATTGGGCCTGTGCTCAGAGGGACACCTCAGGCTGATACGTTAGTCGGTGATGGGGCAGATAATAGAATTCTGGGATTAGGTTCTGACGACAAAATTCAAGGTCGAGGTGGCGATGATTTCATCGTGGGGAATGCAGGAGATGACTGTCTCTTAGGCAATGCTGGCGATGATGAAATTTTTGGGCGTCGAGGCAATGATGAGATTGACGGGGGTGTCGGAAATGACAGGCTGAATGGCGATCGCGGCAACGACACAATTGATGGCGGGAACGGTGATGATTTCGTTAAAGGAGGCGCGGGTCGCGATATCCTCACTGGAGGAAGTGGCGATGATGAATTGCGCGGCAATGGCAAAAGGGATGAGATCGATGGCGGCGCTGGCAATGACCTCATTGTCGGTGGGTTCCGACGCGACACGTTGACTGGTGGCGCTGGGGCAGACACCTTTGTCTATCGTCGAACTCAAGATAGAAACGATATCATCACAGACTTCGAGGTTGGCACAGATATCCTTAATCTGAGGCAGATGGTTGCTTTCTATAACCTCAACGTCTCTACTGTGTTTGAGGAAAACATCACTCTTATTCAGCAAGGAAGTAGCACCGTCGTTAATTTTGACCGTGATGGAAACGAACCCAATCCAGGCATTCGTTTGGTGCAATTAGAGAATGTATTTGTGACTGATATCGATCAAAGCAGCTTTTTATTCTAGGTAAGTCGCTAGCCATCATTAAACGTAACCTTCTAAATCTTGTGTCGCCCGCTGCGCGGGCGGTGCAGGATTTGGTTTTTTGGTTGCAATGTTGAGACGTTTGCCAAGTTATGTTCTAGAAGTTGGCCTAGATTAGGAACGACCGTTCCTACCATGGGTGAGGCTTAGAAGCTGTCCGACTTGATGTGTAGTACTGGCGAATGCTTCATTTATTTCTTACTTGCAGTCATTAATGTTGTAGCCGCATCTTTGGCTTGAATGGCCGCATTGGCACCCTGGCCCATCATGGCAACAACGATCGCCCCTTCAATCAGAATCGCAAGTTGCTGAGCAAGCGTGTTTGGATGTGCCAGGTTCGCAGCCTCTACCAAGCTACGGATGTAAGCCAGTATCGCTTGTTTGTGTTTTACGGCGACGTCATAACCGGGATGATTGGAGTTTGCCAGTTCCACCGTGGTGTTGACAAAGGCACATCCCCGAAAATTAGGTTCTTGGAACCAGGTGTGGAGCACATCGAAAATCGCAAGGAGGCGATCGCCCGGATTGTCGGCTAGCTGTTCCACTTTTTCCTGAAACCACGGATTCCAGTTTTTGTCGTATTGCTCAAGATAGGCGGCAATCAATGCATCCTTGGATTTGAAGTTGTTGTACAGAGACATTTTGGCAACGCCTGATTCGGCAATGATGCGATCGATGCCGACGTTTTGCACGCCTTCTTTATAGAAAAGATCAGATGCTGTGGCAAGGATGCGATCGCGAGCTGAGGGCCGGGATAATTTTGTCTGTGCCATGAGCAACCTCCAATAATCACACGCAAATCAATGTAGACAGGTCTGTATATATTGAGTTTAGCATTTTGCTTTTTGCCCAACCATGGTGTTCATCAGACGACTCCTCTTCATTCAACACACAAGGCATTGAGCGCGGTTGATAAGTACCTGGACGGAATAAAACAAAACCCCAAATCTTGTGTCGCCTGCGCAGCGGGCGACACAAGATTTAGAAGGTTACGTTTAATGATGGCTAGCACTGAACGTAAGCCGGGAAATGGTAACGGGATTCAATCTCGGCTCAAAATGCAAGTCTTGATAACCACTCCCATCGACTGATGAACCCAACCTGGCTTGGGTTTAGCTTACTCATCCAAAATTAATCAAAAACTGCTTGACAATAGACAGACCTGTCTACATAATAAACACATGCAGACCTATCAAATGAGCAAAGGAGAGCGCTGCGATGTTGGCAGATTCTAGTCCACCGCCTTTTTACCCATGTGAGGGGTTGTCCGATCTCACGCTTCGCTTTGGTGGAGAAAGCGAGGGTTTACCTCACGATTGTCGGGCGATCGCCCCATCTGATGAAATTCGCAGTCAGGTAGAATCATTGAAGCCTCGTCTGACACTCGATCGATATCGCAGGAACCTGGTCAACCCTGACGTTGTGCCTACAGCCATCCGCATGGCTCTCGTCATTGGCTCTCTTGTGTTTGCGGTTAACCATAGTGACGCGCTGTTGAAAAATGAAATGACTCGAAATCGCTGGTTGTCTGGAGCCTTATCGTTTGTCGTGCCTTATATGGTTAGTGTTTACGGACAAACTCAGTGCCAACTCAGCCATCAACTGAATGAGCGGGCATCTAGCTAGTTGGCGTGGCTTTTCTTAATTCGATGCCGCTGCTCGACCTTAGGATACTCGACCTTAACTGGCTTGATGCTGCCCTCGTTGCTCTCCTCGTTGCTTCCATTTGAAAAATTGATGATCTAGAGCATCTTGCCTCTTTGCCACAAAATACCACTTCTTCTAACAGATTATTCAGTTCTGAGGACGTACTCTAACCATAATTAAAATTTCCTAAAAATACATATCTTAAGAACTTCATTCAGCCGGCGTTTCTCAATTCCATGCGAATTATGGTTAATCGTGTGGCAGTCCCTGTTAATCATAGGGCTTCATCAGTTCTCTTTTTGCTACTACTTGCTTTAGGTATGAATTTTGCTATGGGAGCCGCACATCTAAATTCGTACCTAGATGAAGCAATGCTCACTAGTTCTGCTAAGTCATCTTTTCTCTGATCTCTGAATAAGGAGTACGATCATGATAGACCTCTACACATACACCACGCCCAATGGTCGCAAACCTGCCATTCTTCTAGAAGAGTTAGAACTGCCCTACACCATCCACAAGATTGACATTGGAAAGGGAGATCAATTTTCTCCTGACTACATCGCCATTAACCCTAATAGCAAAATTCCGGCAATTCACGATCGCGATACCGATATCACCGTCTTTGAATCAGGTGCCATGATGCTTTACCTTGCTGAAAAAACAGATAAGTTACTCCCAAAGGATACTGCTGATCGATTCCGTGCTATCGAATGGCTGATGTTCCAAATGGCCAGTGTTGGCCCTATGTTTGGTCAACTGGGTCACTTTCGACATGCTGCTCCTGAAAAGCTTCCCTATGCGATTAATCGCTATGAGAAAGAAACGTTGCGCCTATTGGGAGTGCTCGATCGCCAGCTTGCCACGACGCCATACATAGCGGGTGACTATTCCATTGCTGATATTGCCACCTATCCATGGATCGTAGCGACAGCAACCTCTTATCTACATGACGTTCCTAATGTCAAACGATGGGTTGAGACGCTTGAAGCCCGCCCTGCTATGCAAACGGGTATGGCAATTCTGACGCCAACCTTCAACAGTGCGTATGGAACGCTTGCCTAGAGGCGCTATCAGACGGTCACCTTTTTTCGATACGTTACTCTCCTTGAATTCAAATTGCTTACTGGAGGTATCCGCCATGACGTATGATTACGATTTGCTTGTTTTAGGTGCCGGCTCTGGGGGCCTCGCTGCAGCAAAACGAGCCGCCAGCTACGGTGCAACCGTTGCCATCATTGAGCATGATTTGGTGGGTGGAACCTGTGTGATTCGTGGCTGTGTGCCTAAAAAACTGCTGGTTTATGCATCACAATTTTCTCATCTGTATCACGATGCGGCGGGTTATGGCTGGGATGCCGTGACTCCTGAGGTCAACTGGCAGCGACTGACCGACATTGTTGATGTCGAAGTCAATCGCCTTAGCAGACTACACATTAGCTTTCTGGACAAAGCAGACGTAGAACTGATTCAGGGTAAAGCTGCCTTTGTCGATCCTCACACCATCAGCGTTGGCGATCGCCAGATTACGGCTGAACGGATTCTTGTCGCGACAGGCGGAGAAGCCATTTTGCCAGACCTGCCGGGGATTGAACATGCCATCACCTCTCGCGAGGTTTTCAAGCTTCCCACCCAACCCAACCGTATTGCCATCATTGGTGGTGGATACATTGGTGTTGAATTTGCTGGGATTTTTAATGGATTGGGCACTGAGGTGACTCAAATTGTACGAGCCAACAAAATCCTGCGCGGATTTGATGAGGATATTCGTACCCATGTGCAAGATGCCATGATCCAACGGGGGATCACGATGTTGACCGACACCCAAGTGGAACGCTTGGAAAAAACGGATGGCGGAACAATGCTGGTTCTGAAGGGCGATCATCATCCTGAACCCATCACCGTGGATGCAGCCGTTTTATTTGCTGTCGGACGTGCACCCAATATTGCCGACTTGCGATTGGAAGCTGCTGGGGTCGAAACAGATGAGTGGGCGGTGTCTGTCAATGAATGGAGTCAGACCAATCAACCTCATATCTATGCGGTGGGGGATGTGACCGATCGCGTTAACTTAACGCCTGTTGCGGTGGATGAAGGCCGAGCATTTGCTGACACTGTCTATGGCAATGCTCCTCGACATGTGAACTATGACAATATTGCAACTGCTGTGTTTAGTCAGCCAGAGGCCGCGACTGTGGGGTTGACTGAGGCGGGGGCGATCGCCCAATGTGGTGAAGAGAACGTGAAAGTATACCGTTCCACCTTCCGCCCTCTCTTCTACAGTCTGACGGATGTAACCGAGAAAACGTTGATGAAGCTATTGGTCGAGCGTCAAAGCGATCGCGTCCTTGGTGCTCATATGGTGGGGAAAGATGCTGCCGAGATCATCCAGTCGGTGGCGATCGCCATCAACATGGGGGCGACGAAGCAGGACTTCGACAACACCATGGCGCTTCACCCCTCCACCGCTGAAGAATTTGTAACGATGAGGTAAGAAAATGAATGATTTAACGTTGGTTGACTTGCCCCCAGGTTTGCAGCAGCGGACAACCCGCCATGTCCTCAACGCAGGACAAATCCTATTCCAGCAAGGTGATCCAGCAGAGGAATTGTTCTTGGTGGAATCGGGTCGAGTGAGACTCGTCAGCTTTATTGATCAGCAGATGATTACTCATTATTTCGTTGACGCAGGTGAACTCTTTTGTGAAGCATCTCTCTATTTTGACAGTTACGGATGCACGGTCATAGCAGAACAACCTTCAACCGTCATTGCCATTCCCAAAGAACATTTTGCCGAGGTGTTACAGCAATCCCCCGTATTATCTGAGCGCTATCTATCGAGCCTCACCCACCGATTCCAAGCGGTCAAGGATCTGCTCGAACTCCGTAGCATTACATCTGCTCGTGGACGCCTGATTCACTATTTGATGCAACGGCTCCCAGTCGGACAGCGGACAATCACCCTGGATAAACCGTTGAGGGCGATCGCCAGTGAACTTGCTTTGACCCCGGAGAGCTTGTCCAGACTTCTATCTAAGCTTCAAGCTGATGGCATCATTACTCGTAAGAAACGAAGTATTACGCTATCTCAAGACTGGTTAGAAGATGTTGCCGAATAATGCGAACTTAACTTCGGTTAACATATGCATGGCATAAATCCTCTAAACTCTCAGTCACGCGTTGATCCAAATCGTTTGGCCAGTGTGTTCATTAAGCGGTGAGACATTTAAATTGCAGAGTTGTTTCCCGCTGAAGGCGGGAGACAACGACCAAAACACGCAACGTCGATGACTTTTAGCTTACTGTCCCTTCTGCTCAATCAATTCAGGAATCTTCTTATTTCTGAATTGATTGAGCAGAAGGCATCATCATTCAACTCATGTGGAGGCATCTCTTATGATTTTGCTCTATGGCCATGACCTTTCTGGCAATACCTATAAAGTTCGTCTGTTTCTAGAATTGCTCGACGTAGAGTATGACTATCAACAGATCGATCTCATGAAAGGGGAACACAAGCAGCCACCCTATCTTGCGATTAATCCCTTTGGCCAAGTGCCTGCTCTTGTGGATGGTGATGTGGTGTTGCAAGACGCTCAGGGAATTCTGGCCTATCTTGCACGGAAATATGGCGGCGATGATTGGCTGCCGACCGATGCACTGTGCCTCAGTCGAGTGGTGCGCTGGCTGTCTACCACCGCTGGAGAAATTCGCCAGGGGCCTGAGAATGCTCGCCTCTTTCATCTATTTGGAGTCAAAGCGATTAATATTGACCGAGCAATGGAAAAAGCGGGTCTGATTCTTCAGCAGTTGGACGATCACCTCAGCACCCGAACCTGGCTGGAGTGCGATCGCCCGACCATTGCAGACATTGCGGTCTTTCCCTATGTTGCCCTTGCCCCTGATGGCAACATTGATCTCGATGCGTATCCCCATGTGTTGGCATGGACTGATCGGATCAAGCAGCTTCCTGGTTTCATTGGCATGCGTAGCATCGATACCTTCCTTGCTACAGCTACCTAATGCTAGATTTCTATTTACTTCAGTAGACAGGCATCAATAAACTCACCTTAAAACCTGGGGAGCGCCCCTAAGGGATGCTCCCCAGGTTTTTGGGTTTTCAGTTTACTCACGCTGAGCGACTTGCTCAATCAACAGTATTAAGAGGAGAAAAAACGTATGGCACTGACCCAAGGCACCCATCATGTTGGACTCACTGTTCCCGACTTAACGGCAACACGCGATTTCTTTATTAACACGCTTGAATTTACTCAAATAGGTGATGTCCCAGACTACCCAGCTGTTTTCCTCTCCGATGGAACCGTCATGATTACCCTGTGGCAAGCGTTTGATCCCGCAAACGCAACTCCGTTCGATCGCAAGAATATTATTGGTCTTCATCATGTCGCTCTCAAGGTCAATAGTATCGACACCCTTACGTCGATTCATCAAACCTTGACGACAACAGACGGAGTCGAGATTGAATTTGCGCCAGAACCCTTGGGCAATGGCCCCGCCCACCACATGATGTTCTATATTCCCGGTGGCATTCGCATGGAGCTTTTCGCTACTAAATAAGTTCTTGTGTGTTCATTTCATTTGCTGCCCCTCGTCGGGAATAGGGGCAGCCACGAACTTTTCTGACGTCATCGTATTTTGCTCATTCTCTCAATACAGGAGGCCACATCATGGCAATTCCAGGTTGGACATCGATTGAATCTCCCTTTCACTCTGGTGAACAGGCTATTCAGGCTCGTTTAGGAGTGCAAGAGCGAGTGGATAAGCAAGGACGACGAATGATTCGGGATTTTCTTCCAGAACAACATCGGCAGTTCTTTGCTCAGCTTCCTTATGTGATTGCAGGGACGGTGGATTCGAGGGGGCGACCCTGGGCGTCAATGTTGGTGGGAGCACCCGGTTTTATCTCTTCTCCGAGTGAGCGAACTTTACAGGTGAATGCACATCCCCTGTTTAGCGATCCGTTGGTGACAACTCTGACAGACGGAATCGATATTGGATTGCTGGGGATTGAACTCCATACTCGTCGTCGAAACCGAGTCAACGGAGTCGTCCGACAAACGCACGAGCATGGGTTTGAGGTGCAGGTCGGACAAAGCTTTGGGAATTGCCCTCAATATATTCAGGTGCGGACGTTTGAGTTGAGCAGCTTCAATCCCACAGAACCCAAACCGACTCACGAGATCACCACCCTATCAGATTCGGCACAAGCACTGATTTCAGCAGCAGACACGTTTTTTATCGCAACGGCGTATCAGGACAGGTCTGCTGGAGCTGCCAGTGGGGTGGATGTTTCCCATCGGGGTGGCAATCCAGGCTTTGTCCGCATCGACGGCAATGACACCCTTACGATTCCTGACTTTTCCGGTAACTTACACTTCAACACCTTTGGGAATCTTGAGCTGAATCCCCGTGCTGGCTTATTGTTTGTGGATTTTGAAACGGGCAATGTGCTGTATCTCACAGGGACAGCTGAAGTAATTTGGGATAGGCCAGACGTGAATGCCTATGCCGGAGCAGAACGGTTATTGCGCTTCCATCTGGACGAAGGAATTGACGTGCAGGGTGGTTTGCCATTGCAGTGGTCGACGCCAGAATTCTCACCTTTTCTAGAAAAAACGGGTTCCTGGTGATTTGTCATATCCAGTTAATGGGCAGGCGTGGCGATGTAAACTAGAGTCACGTGTAATGTGCGAAATGTTACGCATCGGTACTCCAACGCCATGGTGATGATTTCTGCTCAGGTGAGTGTACCTGACTCGATATGTTTGAGGCAGGGCGTCTCGCAAGTATTTCCAGCGTCACACCAAGAGTAAAATTGTGAAAGAGTTTTGGAATCATCGTTTAGCTGGGAAAACTAATCATACTTACCTCTCTTTGTAGTTGACTGATGTCTAAGTTCAGTAAACCGGGTTCCCACTTGCCTCATAATCCTCAGCTTGTTGTCAGAGCAAAGGAAATGCGCCAAAACCCCACTGCCGCTGAAAAGAAGCTCTGGCGGGGTTGTCTCAGAGTTTTTCCGTCGTGGTGACGTATCTGCGCTACAGTCATGCGGTCAGCTACCAGCGGCTGAGCCAGTTGATGCGTGAGCTTTATCGTCTAGCGATTTCAGAAGGCGCCATTGCGAATCTACTGCAACGGGTTCATCATCACCTGGCTGCATCGCTGCTGCGGATTGTCGAGCGTCTACGCAGTGCCCGCTTGGTGTGTAGCGATGAAACTGGTGCTCGCGTCAAGGGAAACAATCAGTGGGAGTGGGTCTTCCAGAACGACCACGTGTGCCTGCACGTGATTCGCCCGACACGATGAAAAATCGTCATTGACCAGGTGATGGCTGGCCACCGCCCCAAGGTCTGGGTATCTGACTTGTTCAGCTCTCAGAAAGCCCATCCTACAGAGCAGTGGCAAGTGTGTCTGACTCATCAGTTGCGCGATTGCCAATATGCCATGGATGCGGGTGATGAGCTGTTTGCCCCTCGGATGAAACGGCTATTGCTCAAAGCCATCGCCCTGCAGAGGCGACGAACAAACTTGGCAGCTTCTACTGTGGAGCAGTACTGCTCAAGGCTGAGAGGAGCGCTGCGCGAGGTGTTGAATTTGATGCCAAAGGTGCCCGAGGGACAACAGTTGCTCAAGCGCTACCAGAAAATTCGTGCTCATCTATTGTATTTCCTTGACGATGAGACCGTGCTGCCCACCACCAACAAGAGTGAGCAGGCGCTGCGCTGGAGCGTGGTGTTTCGCAAGGTGACCAACGGTTTTCGATCTGATTGGGGAGCCGAGCTGTTTGCCAAGGTGCGTTCCCTGGTCAATACTGCCAAGCGTCAAGGCATTTCTGCCTTCGAGGCCATTTCCCGCGCCCTTACCTCTCCTTGGACTGATTGGCTACTGGGTTGAGCAATTACAATTCTTGTAAGTCTTGCTGCTCTTCTAGTGGTGGCTGCCATCGCTCTGGTTCTAGGGCAATACAGAATTGCGCGATGACTTTTGCATCAATGCGATCGCTTTTACTGCGTTGCATCAAACTAGCGGCAAAGCCTTTGATTCTCGTTGGATTGACGATGCTCACACAGTAGCCAAGATGATGCAAGTGGCAGGCAACGCGGTAGCCATATTGACCAGTCGCTTCCAGACAAACATGAGCTGACTGGGCAGGTTGCTCTACTAGCCACTGCGCCAACTGTTGATGCCCTTCCTCCGTATTCTCGAAGACTGCCGCGTCCTGATATTGCTTACCTGTCATCAGACAGACGTATAGCGTTGCTTTGCCGACATCCATTCCTAAAGCAGTGATTGACATGCTAAAACCCTCTTACAATTGAGCTGTAGAACCAAGTGATACCAAATTTCTATAAAGCTGCACAGAGCTTATCTAGACAGGCAAAAGGTTTGAGTCTTCTATTTATATGCAGCTTCACAAAGAATTGGTATGAGGTCTCAACTACTCTTGTGAATCCGGGCTTGTACTCACCGCGTGATGCTGTCCAGTTTCTTAGAACTCGCTTGTTAGCAGGACATAGAGGCTTATCTGACAACCGGGCTCGTGGCCTTAGTCAATCACCAGTCTCTCTATGTCCTGCCTTTCTTCTACCGTGGAATGAAGGGTTCTGAACCGCCCTTTCACTCCACATTCTGAACATACAAGATGCTGTGTTGTTTTGCATTGAGCTGAAACAGTCATTCCTAGAAAATTAGCAGTGTTATTTCACTATATTGTCAACTGGTTATCTGTCGATTAACATCTTGGGTGTATGACACGACTTGGCAACGTTCGCAGATTCATAACGAAGAAATAAACGATTGAGGCCCGCGTCGCGGGCCTCAATCGTTTATTTCTTCGTTAATTTTGCCAAATCGTGTGTATGACTTCATCTCGTACTCTGTGTCAATCAGGTAGCTAGATTCTGAGAAGCGAAAACCATCTGTCGTGCTTTGTGCATTGGTTAAGTAAGTGGTGTAGTGCTTCATGCGGTTGTAAACCGCATGAAGCAGTCTAAAAGCTATGCAACTTTTATTACTAAATAGGAATATAGCAATAAAATGAAGGTGTGGGAGTGCTAAACAAGTTTTTGTAGTCTGGAGCTAAACCTTAAAAGTGCGCTTTTAGATTTGTCTAAACTCTTTATAAGCTTGGAGGGAAAGTAATGGGAAGTATGTTGCTTGCTCAAAACATTCAGACCGGTGATATTACGTTGATGAGTAATGTGACCAGCCTCGCGGTGGTGGGGACAAAGGTGGCGAGACTTGGAGACCTGTTGCAGGGAAGAGAGGCTACTCCTTCTACGATTGCAAGTATTTGTGCTTAATCGGGCTAATACGCTCAATTTCCAGATACTCGTCAGCCGTAAAATAGGCGTGACGTTGGCCGCTGGTCATAGGTCGCCTCTGTGCAGTAATCAGCAATGTGACTATTGTATGATGCGTTGAACCAGCAGGAGGAATCGATTGTGTCGCAATGGCAGGATACTTCCTGCCCCTATCCCCATCCCCTCACGACTCTCCCGTACGAATAGGCTGAACCACAATCTGATAGCCCAATGCTCTAAAATCTTCCTCAGCCTTCCCCGGCAAGCCCTCTCGCTTCCATCGAGTGAGACGCCCTGTGACGACAATTTCACTTTCTCCACTCTTCTCTGCAATTCGTCGCCCTAGTTCAGCAACACTGCAACCCTCACGAGCCGCTATCCAGGCAACGGGATTCACGCTTTCACTGTTGATCACAACGACCCCTTACTGTTTACTATTCTAAGTAGTACACTTAATATTAGATTATTCCATACTATTTTTAATATCTTTCATTGTTTTATTGATATTCAAGAAAAGAATGAGAAGCTGGCTACAGAAGCACTATAAGCATTACGTCAAGCAGGTTGAACACCTTACTCCGGGCGATCGCACAGAAGCCGAACAATGGGCACAGTGGATGAGGGCACAGTGGGATGAGTACGGAATGACCAAGCTCACCCAGCAAAAAGACCTCATGCGGGAAGTGAGAGCTTCCCTTAAGGTTGACTTCGAATCGGACGATCATATTGCTTTGCAAACCATGACCTTCACCCGTGAGGAATGGATAGAAGCCAATCGGCGCAATATCCAACGCACGGCAAGCCAAAACGAACAGCAAGTCATTCTCAGCCCCAAAACCGTCAACACCATCGTGTCCAGGGCAACTCAACTGCTTGCCAGCCGTGAGTGGTACGACATTGCCGCTGGACTGGCTGTCCTCACAGGGAGGCGTTCGACGGAAGTTCTCAAGACTGCTGAGTTTTCCTCTTGCTCTGAGTTCTCTGTGTTGTTTTCCGGGGCACTCAAAAGAAAAGGAGAACTCACATCCGTCACCTTTGAAATCCCCACACTATGCCGTGCTGAGTATGTCTTGAATGGACTGGCAAAGCTCAGAACAATTATTACCACCACTGCTCTATCAGAGAGCGAAGTGAACAACCGATTATCCAACTCGGTGGCTCAGGCTTGCGATCGCCACTTTGCTGATATCGTCCCCGCTCCTCTCGGCAGAGACAATCTCTACACGCACCTCTTCAGAAAAATCTACGCTACCATTGCCACCTACTTTTACTGTCCTCCAACCGTTGATGAGGCGGAATACCGTGCCCATATCCAAGGTCACTTCTCTGGCCACGAACATCTATCTCTTGCCGAACGCAGAACGATTGCCAGTGACAGACATTATCGTACTTACATTATCCTAGATGACCTCAATCGAACCGCGAAGGGCATTCGACTCAACTGGCAAGGTGTCCGCGTGGTCGAGGATTTTAGACTGGGGACTGAGGGCTTGGATTTGATTGCACCAACAACGGAACCAAAGCGTGAAATTGTCGCTATCCACAAGAAAAGACCAGAGCCCACAAAACCCCTTGATATTGAAGTGGTTGAGGCTGTACAAGCCATTATCGAATACAACAACAGTTGCAGGAATCACGCTGATAAGTGGGTGATTTCCTATCCCGTGATGAAAGACTTACTAGCCAGCATTGGCAAGGCCACCCAGAGCAAAATTAAAGCCGTCTTTGATGCCAATTCAGAATTGATTGACCAGCACCACCGGGAACACGGATTGAGCAGTAAGCACAACCGGTGTCACACAGGAGAGTCTGTTACTGAAGTTATCGATTTTTAGAATTGGCGACTGGGGAGGAGAGGGCGGTTGTCACATTGAAAGAAGGTCAGCCACCAGGCTTCTGGTCTCAGCAACTTGACGCGATTACTGAGCAGCGCAGTCGACAGATACGTGATGTGGTGAATAATGATGGCCATCTACTTATCATCCGGTTGATCAGCCTTCTGCATGGTCAACCTGCGTCGATTTGTTGCCTAACACAAGTTCGAAACTGTCGTAAGGTCTGAGTTTCTCCTAGGGTCAGGCGCTGTGCAAGCAGTTCTGCAAGTTTGTCAGCAGGAAACCAAGGAAATGTCGGACTACGGTCGACAGTCTGGTAAGCAATTCCTGAAGGTTGTAAAATAAAGAGTTGAATCGTTTCACCTGTAAAGCGCCAAAACTCTTGAACAGCTAGCCCTGCATAGAGCGATCGTTTGTCTAATGAGTTGGTGCTGATATCAATCTCGATAACCAGATCCGGTGGCGGATCACCTGCATTCAGGTCGATGGTTTCTCGCCCTCTTACCAAGGGTTCACTCTGAATGTAATAGCACGAGTCGGGTTCTGCCCCGACTTCAACATCCTCTCGAGTCAGGATCGCTTTACCAGAAACAGAGCGAGAATCACAGGCAACGCTTCAGATTGATGGAGTGCTAGACCAGATATCAAAGTCGGCAGTTTTAGTCGTCTACATTCGCGGTAGAGTTCAGCATCTAAACAGCATTGGCGATCGCTACGTCCTACCTGCCAATAACCCTGTGACGTTGGTGGGAAATGCAGCCGATGGTGCCTATGTGGCACTGGGCGATCGCCCTATGTGACCTGTTGGTCATCTCATCCTGCATTGGTCTCAGCCTGGATTGAAGAATGCAGAGTGATGGTTGTTGACTCGTGCGTATCCAATGGTGTCAACACTCGCCAGGGATTCAAACCTCGTCACCCTGAAAGGGAACTGAAACGATTAAGATGAGAGCATAATGGTGCTCAGGATCGAGCGTTCGCAATCTGGACTGTTCCCTATGGTGACCCTACAGCTTCGACAACTAGATGTCCCCCCTGGGCAGCGTTTGCTGCTCCATGATGTCAGTTGGGCTGAGTTCGAAGCCATCTTAGAAGAACTCGGAGAGCATCGGGGATCTCGCATTGCTTACAACAATGGTCTGCTAGAAATCATGGCCCCACTGCCCGAACATGAATCGGATAAGGAAATCATTGGTGATCTCCTAAAAGCCTTACTAGAAGAACTCGACATTGAATTCCTGACATTAGGTTCAACTACTTTCAAAAATTCGGAGATGTTGAAAGGCATTGAGCCCGATCAGTGCTTCTACATTCAGCTTGAGGCAGCAGTACGGGGCAAAAAACGACTAGATCTGACTATAGATCCCCCTCCTGATTTAGCTTTAGAAGTTGACATCACTTCCCGTACTCACCCAGAAACCTATGCCGCTTTGGGTGTACCAGAACTCTGGCAACGAGTAGGGCAAACAATTCGCATCTATCATCTCCAGGATGGTAAGTATGTAGAAGTTAGTGAGAGTCCGACTTTCCTAGGATGGCCACTCCAAGCTGAAATCCCGATCTATGTTGAGCAGAGTCGGGTCGAGGGGCGAAATAATGCGATGCGATCGTTTCGGCAGTGGGTTAGAAGTCAGCTGGGCTAGATAAGGAGCTATTCCCACCCTAAAGGACTAAGACTGTGGTCTCCCATTGCCCACGCTAAGATTCCAGGCTTGAAGTGGTTGACGGCTGTCCATATCCAGATTTTGTTTTTTCACGACCCACAAAGGTCTCCAGCTCATCTAGCTCTGCCACCTCGGGAATCTCATCTGGGTCATCGGCATCAGCGAGGAGTGAACCGGTTTGTTTGACCCAGTGAATTACAGTGGTGTGGTGGACTCCTGTGACCCGCTCGATCGCGCGAAACCCATTGCCGTTGACGTACATACGCAGACAGATTTGTCGGACATCATCGCTGTTGCAGGGCAAATCCCAGCCGATTAGCAACACCCCGGCGCTTCTGAATCAGCGCGATCTCTTTTGGACTCAAGGTGTAATAGCGAAAACGCTCCAGCTCGCTGAGATATTCATGACGACGATTGATTTGTTCCCTCTGAACAACGGAAAGGACTTTGGGTTCGCGGCGCATCCTAACACTCCTAATACATCAGCAGAGTGATGGTACAGGGATTACACCGCCCTTAGCGTACACTTTACCCCCCGCGGGTACAGTGACCTCTGATACACCGACTGTTGCACCGCTAAGTGTCAGAACTGATTACTCAGATTGGATTGTTGGGCGATACACTGAGACGTTTTTGCGGTTGCTACGATCATACATTGTCCCCATTGTCGCTCTAAGAGCATCCGCGTTCGGCGTAACCAGATGACAATGCTCGGTGATGGCCTCTATTTTTGCCCCACCTGCAAACCCAGCTTCAACGAGTGCACCAGCACCCCGTTCAATCACATCAATAGCAGTCACAATATTGCAGCCAAGAGGCATCCTTAAGCTCACGCGCCGAAAGGACAGTGAGAACCGTTCCAGCAAACTTTCTGGGCGATCGCCTAGAAGCTGGGCTCGTCTATGTGATCTCTGACCTCAGGGTGGTTTGAGATTAGCATAGGACATCACCACCTTGTTACCAGGTGCGGAGAGCTTTATTAACAGTCAGTTACCGACTTTTTCTTCGATAAGTACTAGGCGTAACTCCGATGAATCGACGAAAGGCTTTTGCAAAGGAGGCCGGGTCCACATAACCCACTTCACTAGCAATGGCACCTATTGTCTTCTGAGGCTGTTCGTTCAAAAGTCCCGCTGCTTTCTCCATTCGGAGTTTACAAACGAAAGCAGCGGGTGTCTCGCCAGTACTAACCTTGAACTGTCGAGAGAAGTAGTATTCGGAAAGGCATGCTTGCTCAGCTAGATCGGAAAGAGAAAGGTCATCGAGAAGAGTACTTTCCTCAATACAGGTGCGAATATAGTCGAGCGTTTGCTGGAGTTGTTTCTGAGATAGACCACTACCAAGGTTTTTGAGTTTGGCCTCAAACACACAGTAGTGTCGGAGCAGGTGGATGCTAAACGCTGTAAGTAGAGACTGAGCAAAGAGAAGGGTGCCTTCACCACCTGTACACATCTCATGCAGGATGGCATGCGTCAAGCGCGTAATTTGTGGGTCTTGACCAGAGACCATCGGCTTCAACTCTATATTATCTGGGTTGATACATTCGGTTTCAAGGGCTGTTTTTCTCAAGGTCTGGGGTCGAAATCCAAAGTTGACGGCTTCATCTTCCCCATCCCAAGCAAACTCGCTTGGCATGCCGGATGGAATGATCGCAAAATTATTGCTGAGGCCCTTGCCATCATACTCCTGCCCAGCAATCCGTCTGACCTGCCGATCACTTCCCCGGTCTCTTCCACTAATATCTATGACTAAAACATGCTCTGGGATTGCCGGAATCACGATTTCATCGGCAGGTTGTAAAACGTGATCAACCATCCACCCCGATAGAGCGAGTGACCCGTTATCTATCCAACCTTTAAGGCAATCCACATCATGGATACAGGTCGCTGCTGTTAAAGAGTTGTGGTTATTTTGTCCCATTATGATAGACCGTTGTTGTATTGTTGTAGGCATTAATGGACTAACAACCTGTTGATGACCCTTCGACTATCTCAACAAAACACACGAGTAGGTCAGAGTCAAGAATATTGAGCATCAATAGCAATCTAAAGACTTTATTTAGTCGAAAGGTTTCATTATCCAATACGCTTACGATATTAACGTCCATACTTAAAGCAATCTAGCTGTGTTAGCTAACTCAAAAAATGTAAATCTTTAGATACAATAGATTCATGTTTTGATGCAAATCATTATTTGTCGTTGCAACTCTTTTAAGTTCCTTTGTAATGGCTAGCAGTGCAGAGGTTACTGCATGCCTAGAATACTGCCAAGATAAAGTCTTTACAGCGAGGGGTCGCATATTGACCATACACATCGGGCATCTTTGATGTGTTCACGAAGCGATTTTAGCTGTGCTCTGACGTCACTCCAAGCAATAGAGGAGGTGATCTTGCTAAAAATGGCAAGATCGCAAGAATGCCCTCAAGCTAAGCAAAATTATCTTCATTGAGCGTTGTATCAGCTGATAGATTTTAATTAATCTATCGAGCTAATACCAGAGTACTTATGATGAACTTGAATGGCTCCGAAATAATTAATCAAGCTCAGTCTTTCCATAGCTTTTCGAAAAATACAAAGCAGTTATTGTTCAGCAACAAATTTCTTGACCTTGCTGAGATTCGGAAGACTCTTGTTATTAGTCCATCCGTTACGAAAGGAGTTCTGACTTGGCAATCGTTAAGGAACGGTTCTAATTTTCCAGAAACCACCTTGACGCTGAAAAATTTAGAGCAGCAAGCTGAGGATCACGTATTTCAACAAACGCAGCTTGCCAAAGTGGGTAAGTTCTCAGCCATGATGGTGCACGAGCTACGCAATCCTTTGACGACCGTATTAATGGGGCTGTCTCATTGTAAATCCCTAGAGTTGTCTCCTACCTCTCAGGAAGTGCTGGATTTAGCCTTAGACGAAGGTAAACGACTTAAAACGCTATTGAGCAGTATCTTAAACTACGCCAAACCTCAGCGATTGTGTCTAGAGCAAGTCGAGCTGAATGGTCTTGTTAACGGAGTATTAAATGGCCTAGCTTCGCAGCCTGTTGCAGCTGATCGCCAGTTAAGACTATATCCTGAAGAGAAAGCGATCTTGGCCCAAGTCGATCCTGATAAATTTAAGCAAATTTTGATCAATCTAGTGAGTAATGCTTGTGAGGCAATCTCCCCTGGCGACATCGTTTCCTGCAGGATTTTAAGGACAGCTTCTGGGGTCTCTATTCAGATTCAAAACTCAGCCCCACCGATTCCGTCAGATGTTCTTGAGAAATTGACCGATCCTTTCTATTCAACAAAACCTGATGGAACTGGCCTAGGATTGGCAATCGTCAAACAGCTCGTCGAAGCTCATCAAGGTAACTTTATTATTGAGTCAAACGCTAAGGTTGGTTTTCATGCTTGCATTCAGTTGCCTGCCTTTCGGATCAAGTAACAAGCTTAAAACGAGCTCTCTGATTCTAAATGTGTTGACATTACTTCTTTATCTGTGAGTTGTTGAAGTTCTGACCTGTCCGCTTAAATCGAGATAGCCTTAGTATGGCATTAGTCTTTTGATTCATGAGGTATGAACATTTCCGTGCCGCCTAGAACTCCTATATCACCATAGACTATGTCATCAAGCTTACTCTCACGTGTAGAGACATTAATGGTGTAACAACTTTGCTGTGAAATATTCGGTGCAACACTTGAGAAATCAGTGGCATGAGCATGCTCTTGAAGCAGACTAACACGGAGTCCTGGACGAGTTGTTCTACAATTCTGACTTCTGTGGCCTCGATAGTGTTAGCCTCTCGTCATGGGAATGTTCCAATGAATGAATCCTAGGAATTGTTTCAGGATCTGTAATATGTGAGATCTTTCAGACGCATTCGTGCTGTACTTATCTTACCCAATACGTGGAAGTGTCATTGCTATGGATGATGAAATCGTAGATTGACTGATTAATTCTAATGTTGCACCCACTTGCATACACTACTGATGCTACCGATCATCATATCTGCTTACGTAGCGATACTTGACCGAGCGTTATGGGCACTGACAAAGCGTTTGTTGGCATCTAAGTTCGAATAAACAAAAAAATTGTAGAGCAATTGGAGAAATTTTATGCAATCAAATCTTGCGTTCGCACCTTACCGCAATCTCGATAAGGTAAACACTCGTACATCAAAACATGAAACTCGAGTTCTCATGATTGGGATGCAAACTGAGTTTGCTGAACAAGTTAAGAATGAACTGCTGTATAGGGGTTATTGTATTGACTCTGTAAAAGATGGCTATAGTGACTGGACAGCTGCTCAAAAGAGTTGCTACAACTTGGTTATTTTAGATTGGACGTCAGCTCTAATTTCAGGATTAGAGTTGTGCTATCGCATCCGGTCCATTCGAAAGACGGCAGGTATTGTCATGCTGATGTCAACGGATACGGTTAGCGATCGCGTTGATGCATTTGACGCAGGTGCGGATGACTGCCTTCTCAAGTCATTGGCAATGGTAGAGGTTCTCGCTCGAATCCGGGCATGTATGAGGGGTATGCTTGAGCGACAAGCAAAAGTTCTGTGCTACGGCGATTTGACCCTGAATCGTCAAACTCGTGAAGTTTATCGAGGTAATGTCTTTATTTCCCTAACGGCGAAAGAGTTTGATTTACTTGCTTACTTTATGGACTACCCTCACCAGGTGTTGAGTCGCAATCAGATCTTAGACAGCGTTTGGGGGTATGACTTCATCAGTAATTCTAATGTGGTTGAGGTATTTGTTCGGGCCTTACGCCTCAAATTAGAGACGAATGGTGGCAATCGCTTGATTCATACGATTCGTTCCATCGGATATGTCTTACGCACATAGTTTTACTCGATGGTCTACTACTCACGTGAAGCAATGGAGCGCGCGCAATGAAAACCGCATTGATCTTAGTCGATATCCAGAACGATTATTTCCCAAATGGGAAAATGGAACTGGTTGGAACTGATACTGCATCTCAGAATGCTGAGAGGTTGCTAGATTCCTTTCGGAAGCGCAGCCGTCCAATATTCCATATCCAACACATTAATAGTCCACAGGCTTCATTCTTTGTCGTCGGAACAAGTGGCTCTGAGATTCATGAATCCGTGCAACCGAAAGAAGGTGAGCCAGTGATTCAAAAACATTCGCCTAATAGTTTTCATGAGACTAGCCTGCTGAGTGATTTGCGGAAATCAGGAGTTGAACTGTTGGTTATTTGTGGAGCAATGAGCCATATGTGCATCGATGCGACGACTCGTGCCGCATCAGACTACGGATTTACCTGTATTGTTGCTCACGATGCTTGTGCGACAAAAGCGCTTGAATTTGAAGGTCACTTGATTGCTGCGGCTGATGTGCATGGCTCATTTATGGCTGCTCTTGGGGCCGCCTATGCCAAAGTTGTTCCGACCACTGAGGCGATTTCAATTGCTAGCTCGTTCTAATAAGGTAGCCTACCAATCTTGTATGTGAACGTGCAATTGCTATGAGCAAATGATGGGCAATCGCCATTATGAACTTACCCGTCAAGTAAGCGGTTAACCTATTCGATCCCATTCAGTAAAAGTGGCGATCGTCTTATTTGGCAAGACTGGTCAAGTTAGCCAGCCACTGATGCCATAAAGAGCGTACTTGCTGCTGCTGCAACACATCTCGCAATTGTTAGACATCTTTGCGGTCAGCAAAAAGACTGTGTATAAATGGGTTGACGCACTTGATGATGCTTGCTTTGCCGATAAATCCGATGCAGCAGTTGTTGGGTTTCAGGGGCTTTGTTGCATAAATAAAATCTGGACCCCATATCTCCCTTATTGGGAGATTTTCAGGAATTTGAGGCATAGCTATCCGGCATTCCCCAGTGCGTCATGCGATTGAGCGCTGCACACATGAGAAACAATTCTGCCGCCTGATTATCGAATTTTCGAGACGCACAACTGCGACCAAAAATTGTC
>JBCCWF010000023.1:0-26707 GCA_039194035.1 Cyanobacteria bacterium P01_E01_bin.6
ATCTTAAAAAGCCATCGACTGAAGTATTTTACTTCGGTCGATGGCTTTTTAAGTGTGAAAATTAGAGTTTTGTCTGAAAGATTTGGATCTTCTTCGATTTCGATATTCATGTTATGTGTGAGGCCAATTCTTTAGTGTTGGCAACGTCCATATGGATCAGGGAATTCAGCATAATATGAGGTTTCTCGTTTACTCTACGGAAAACATGAAAACGGCTTGTATTTTAAGCCGAGATTGTGGGATGCGGAGCATCCCACAATCTCGTTAACCTTCTTCTGGCTTATATTATGAGCCACATGAAAACCTTCTCACTGTTACTTCATGCTTACTTCACGCCAACTTGGAATGATGAAAATAGATTGATAGTCAATAAGTAGATGGCCCTAATTAAACGTATCCTTACAAATCCTGTGCCGCCCGCTCAGCGGGCGACACAGGATTTGGGGGTTTGGTTTTAATTATGTCCAGGTACTTACAAGGTTAGAACTTGAACCCATGAGAGTAATGTCTAGCACTCCCGTGCGTTGAATTTATAGTTCGCAACCAATTTTTGAGTGAAGTTTTGGTTGGAAGAGAAATTAATGATGGAAACCCAATTGTTGATATCTAACGTATTAGATGATGCTAATTCCTTTATGGATGAATTAGGAAATATAGAAAATTTGGGCGCATTTGATGATGATAACGACGACGACGATGATGATGATAACGACGATGATGATGACGACGACGACGACGACGATTTAGATGACATCATCGACGACATCTTAGACAACAATGATGACGATGACGACGGCATTGATGACCTTGATGACCTTTTTGATAACGATGATAATGATGATGGCAACGGCATTATTGTCAGAGGCGGTAGAAGACGTGATGTCTTAACTGGAACAGACGACAACGATGTTCTTCGAGGCGGAGGCGGCAAGGACCGGTTATCAGGGCGTGATGGTGACGATCGCCTATTTGGTAACGGAGGGAACGATCGACTAAGTGGTGGAGATGATGATGATGTATTGAATGGTGGTGGTGGTAGAGATAGATTATTTGGTGATGATGATAACGATATCTTGATCGGTCGAGGAGGGCGCGATCGCCTTGTAGGGGGGGATGGCAACGACCGACTCACTGGTGGCGGTGGCAGAGATGTTTTTGTGCTGGAAGACGATGATGATGCCGACATCATCACTGATTTTCAGGATGGTCGCGATCGCATGCGTCTAAATGACGATCTTCAATTTAGCGATCTCATCATTGCTCAATCAGGTTCAACTACAGTCGTGCGTACTGACGATGATGATGATATTCTCGTCGTCTTACTCGACACCACAGTCAATCAAATTACAGTGACAGACTTTTTATAAGCTAAAACTCGCGTATTTTGGTGGCTGTACTATAGCCTAGCTAACAGCTTCGTAGGCGATCGCAAGTCATATGACGTTTGGAGGTAGGGCACATGCTACATGCTCTACCGTCGACTATCTCAGGTGATTGGCCAGTTTGTTCTTCAACACAACTTGGCAGCTTGCTCAAAATTGCAACGAAGAAATGAAGGTTTGGGACGTGCGTTGTGCATTTTAATCTCTGGTTTTTTTGTGAACGTTGCCAAGTCGTGCCGTCAACATCTTATCGTTCAGCCTCTGATGACAAGTCTCTAGGCAGGATTATGTATCACATATGAGTCGATGTGTTCTTGTATCAGGAGTTGAGTTGCGGCTTCCGCATCAACAGGCCTCGAAAAGAAATATCCTTGTCCATATTCACACTGCAAACTTTGAAGTTGTGTGGAATGGGCGAGAGTCTCCAGTCCTTCAGCCGTGACATCGATCCCCAAGCTGTGAGCCAGGTCAACAATCGTTTCGATAATCTTTGCACTGTCTGCCTCGACTTCCATATTGCTAACAAAGGATTGGTCGATTTTAAGATTGTCGATTGGGAAGCGGCGTAAATAACTGAGGGATGAATAGCCGGTGCCAAAATCATCAATCGCCAGTTGGAGGCCAAGACTGCGCAAATCATGGAGCATCTGGACAATGGATGTTGCATTATCCATGATGGCGCTCTCTGTTAATTCCAACTTCAGGCGAGAGGCATCCAGTGACGCTTCTGTCAGAATCGATTGAACAATCATGGGTAAATCAGGCAATGCGCACTGTTTGCTAGCCAAATTAACGCTGACGGTAAACAGGGGCTTTTGTGGAAATGCCATGGTCCATTGTTTCATTTGGTGACATGCTTCTCGGAGCACCCATTCGCCCATGGGAATAATGAGTCCCGTTTCTTCGGCCATGGGAATAAATCGTCCAGGAGGAATCAATCCATGCTGTTGATGCTGCCAACGAACGAGTGCTTCAAATCCAACAATTTTGCCCGTTTTGAGATAAACAATCGGCTGATAATGCAGGACCAGTCCTGTACAGTCAGGAGTGCTCAACACACGACGTAGATCATTTTCCAGCTCCAACCGATCGATTAAAACTGTCCGCATCCGGTTTTGGAAGAGCCGATAACAATTCTTGCCTAGAGCTTTGGCATTAGAAAGAGCGGTATCCGCATCCCGGAGCCAATGTTCTGGTTGTTTGTAGTGACGAGAGTTGACGACAATGCCAATGCTGACTGATGTGAAAATTTCGCGTTGGTTGAGAAAGAAAGGGGTGGATAAGCTCTTTTGTAGCGTTTCCGCGAACTGGTGAACCTGAGGAATTTTTTGACAGTTAGTCGACAGCACTGCATATTCATCGCCTCCCAATCGAGCCAGAATGTCGGCACCCGAAAGAACCGCTTGGAACCGCTTGCCAAGTTCGATGAGAACGCGATCGCCCCACTCATGCCCCAGGCTGTTGGTGATTAATTGAAAGCGATCGACATCGATTAGGAAGACGGTGAGGACGTCATGGTCGGGTGCGATTTCAGCCAGTGCATCCTGCAATTTTGCTAGAAATAATGCCCGATTGGGCAACCCCGTTAAGGCGTCATAGAAAATGTGCTGATGGAGCTGTGTCTCCGCATCTTTACGGGATGTGACATCTGTCTGCGATCCAGCCATTCGCAATGGGATACCGTGGCGATTGCGCGTCACAACCCCGCGAGTCAGCATCCATCGGATGGTGCCAGTGTCATCAATCAAACGATATTCGTGCTCTAGATAGTCGGTGTTTTGGTCAATATGCTGGGCGATCGCCCGCTCTAACTCGGCTCTGTCTTCGGGATGAACGCGAGTCAACCAGACCTGGGGAGATGCGGTGAGGCTGCCATCAGACGATAGCTGAATATCAGAGATCATCGGTCGGATGCCGACCATCTGCACCCAACGGGGTGATAAGTACAGTGAATGACGAGACAAGTCCCAGTCCCAGATGCCTTCATTGGAGCCGTTGACGGCGAGGGCATAACGTTCTTCACTACACCGCAACTGAACATAGGTTCGCCATTGTTCGCTGACGGCGATCGCCCCTCCCATCGCCATAAACAGAACGATGGGTGTGGTTGTGGGAATCCAATACTGACTATGAAACAAGATAGCGCTGAGGCAACACCAGATGATGCTCACCCCCAGCCATGTCAGCAGTTGCCTCCCCACTCTCCATCTCATGAGCCACCAGCCTAGGCACGGCCCACCCAGCCACAGAATCCAATAATAACCACGGTCTGTATGCCACAGGAGGCGGTTATCCAAGAGATTACTGACGGCAGCGGCATGAGAATAGACGCCGCTGGTCGGTGGACTGATATCGTATGGTGTTTTGAGGGGATCTGCTGCAGATGCATTCATCCCCACAAATACGATTTTATTGTTGAACTCTTGGGCGGGAATGGCCCCGTACAGCACGTCAATAAAGGAATAGTGTGGCGCTTGGGCGGCGCTACTCGGCCAATTAATCCAAAGGACGTCAGATATTACTGGGGATGTAATTGGTGTGGGGGAGACGAGCTGATGGGCTTGGAGAGCCGCCACAGAAATGGCATCAATATTGCCTGGATCTGATCGAATATATCGCGCAATTCCATCGGATGATTCGTCTTTTAAGACATGGCCTGTGGCGATCGCTGCATCGGCTAGTTGTGGCGTCGGCAGCATCGGGCGTCTTTCTGCATCCCACGCCTGTGCCAAAACAACGTGGCCATGCTGCTCCATCGCACGAGCCAACTGAGGATCATCTTCACTGGGTTCGACAAAGAGAAAATCAAGGACGACGGTTGTGGAGGAGGCTGGAGCCAGCTGGTTGAGTAAGGTGGCGTAGTGTTGTCGGGCAATGGGAAACTGCCCCAGCTCTTGGAGGGTCGCGTCATTGATTTCAATCACGACGACCGTGTCGTTCCAAGAGCGTTCTCCTCGGAGCCGAAATAATGCAACGTAGGCGAGGTCTTCGAGGGGTTGCAACCAGCCCACCTGCCAGCCAGCCCACACAACGACGGTCGCTAGAATGATTGACATTCCTTGCCACCATGTCACGTCGGGTGATTGAACATTACGGCATTGGGGTTTCATGATTAGGGAATTGCAATCTGATATGTTTGCTGAGTCCCGCTGGGTGCTTGCAGTGTAATGGGTACACGTCGGTTAGAGGAAATCGGAGCGGTGATATCGATGTGTCCGGTCGTTGTGAGGCCATGGGATTGACCACGCACATAAATTAAGGTTCCCGGTGGGACGAAGCCAACGATCTCTGCGGTGCCATTCCCATTATCTGTAATCACCCGTGGTCTGAAATATAGCTCGGTGGCAATGGGTTGGGGTGGTTCAGGGGGGAACCCAGGAATGACAAGCGTTTGAAATCCAGGATTTACAGACACGCCGTTCCCTTGTGCTTCAACCCAGACTTGCCCGTCTACGGTTGCGAGACTCATGAGGCCCTCTTGATCCACATTAAACCCAAAGTCGGTGCCTCGAACCGCCGCAACCCCAGCAGGGGTTTCAATTTCTAAGGTGGAGTTGGGATTGGTAAATCGACGCACGCGAAGTTGGGCATGGCCTTCGGTCACGTTGATGCGGGTGAGGCGTGCTCCGTCCGAGGTGGTGGTCAGTTGCTGAATCTGCAAGACGGTGTTGGGTGCAACCGAGACAGAACCGATCGCCATATCCATATCCAGAACGGCGGTAGAGTTGCCCCCTGTGCGGAGGCCATCTCCAACGCGTTGAAGGCGATCGCCCACGGCGGCGGGCTCCAAGGTTCCGCCCGTCTGGTAGCGGACGTTCCCAGTCAGTTCCGTAACGCGTAGCCAGCGGTTGGCACGAACTTGGAGAGATTGCTGAGCAGAGGCACTCGGGACGGCAAACAAGCCTAAAACAACACAGGCTTGGAGAATAAAATGATGGTTTCGCACAAATTCTAATCGTAGATGGCTCAAGATCCCATGAAAACGGGTTCAGATTGCATCTAGTATGCACATAGTTTTAAAAAATGCAGCTATGTGGTCTTTCGGAAATCAAGCCCATTCAGTATTTTAACGCGATCGCCCACGCCACCCCATCATGCTAAGGCTAAGGCGAATACCATACACAAACCTTACCACCTCTCCACTCCATCACCTCTGCACACGACTGGGCAAATTTCGCAGATCTACTACGAAAGAATGAGGGATGTAGCCCCGCACCACGGGGCTACATCCCTCATTCTTTCGTAAACTTTGCCAAGTCGTGCTTCCAAGTCGTTTTCAGTAAATCGGGATAGGGATAGTCAGGGAACGCCTGCCGAACCTCTTCATCACGAGCCACGGCACTGGCCAACACCGATTTGCCAATGCCCCCCATGCCGTGAATACTGGCAGCGTTGCGCGTGGTCGTCACCGCAACAAACTGATTGTTCTTGCCGAGCACCTTCGCCTTGATGCCCGTCAGATCCTCCTCACGAGGCAAAAAGTGCGGCGGCAGCTTCGGCACATTGGGTGAGAGTCTACCGATCGTATTCCCCAATGGTTCTGATGAATCGTCCGATTCATTAGGAGCTTGAGTTGTTAATGACGGTGCCCCTCCAAATCATTCATCGGAGGTGATTGAAGGGGCATCTAAGGGTTTTGGTTGCGAGGAACGAGGCTATTCACTACCGCTTCGAGTTCGTCTAGACCACAGCCCATCGGACTTTGCACCCATTCCAGCAATGCAGGCGCGCGCAGCCCCTGAGCCGCAGACCCCGGTGGCAGTATTGATGGTGGCACATTTAGCGCATACACAATTGAGTCAAACGTTGGCCCTGGCAAACTCGACAGCAACTGAAAGAGTTGCAACCGCTGTTGGGTTGATGATTGTGGTGCTCGTTGGGGGGGCGACGTTCCAGCATCCGAAGAGGCGATCGCATTAAACGAACTGGGCGAGGGTGAGGTAGTCGAGGATGGATGAGCTGATGCCGTTGATGTAGAACCAGATCGCATCGACGTGATCACCTTTCGCAACCCGCTAACCACATTCAGCAACGCTTCATCTTGATCATCCCAACGATTGACCGGCTTGCCGTCTTTCGGCATCACTTGTAGTTTGCTAAAGGGGCTGGTTTTCCAGTCGGAGGGCTTCATGATGATAGGAATTACCCTTGCCGTACCGTCGTTGTGGCGTTCCATCGCGCGCTTTGTTTCTTCATCAAAACAATACCGTGACGCCAAAAAACGGGGCGTAATGAGCAGCAAAATGATCTGTGCCGCTTCCAGTGCGTTCCGAATCGCCTCATCCCATTCTTCGCCACCCTCAATATCTCGATCCTGCCAGGGGGCGATCGCCCCTTCTCGTTTGAGGCTAGCGAGATGGATGGCAAGTTCATCTTTCAGCTTTTCATCCCCGTGGGAATAGGAGATAAAGACGTTCAACGGGGAGGCTATTGTCATGGGGCTGAAACCGTCACGAATTACTTATTTCTCCATCAACTATAATCTGCTCAACATCGATTTGCGATGGGTCGAACTTCCTGTACGGCTGAGCGTCCTTACAATGGAATCACAATCCACCAGCCCATCCCCCACCGAATCTACTTTTTCCCAGCACAAGCCTATGAATCTCTTTCAACGCAAGACCACACAGACCAACCCAGAAACCATTGCCCAACTCAAAACCTGGGTCTACGACACCCTCAATCTAGACACGGCAATTCCCGTGTCGATCAGCCAACTCCGCTGCACCGAACCGGGCTGTCCTCCCCTCGAAACCGTCATTGCCGTCATGATGCAGCCGCCTCAAACCTACAAAATTCATAAGCCAGCATCCGACATCACCCATGACGATGTTGTGGCTTCTCTCCAGGCTCACCCCTAATCACCCGTATCATTTCATTGGTTGAAATCATTGGTTGAATTTCATTGGTTGAAACATGGCTAACCGATCGCGTCGTCATGCAGTGACATTAGGCATTACGTTCAGTGTCGGGGTGAGCCTGTCTGTCATGGCCACAGCATTTGTTCACCGATGGGATCAGTTACAGCAACACAACCGCTTTCAGCAACACATTGAGAACCTGACCATTGCCCTCCAGCGCAGCCTGAACCGATACACGACGGTGTTAGCATTTCTGAGTGACCACTACGGTGTCAGTCAAGGCGAGGTTCAACGGCAAGAATTTGAAAACTTTGTTGCGCGATCGCTCACAACCTATCCCGGTATTCAAGCACTAGAATGGGCTCCGCTGATACGCCAGACTGACCGACTCCAGTATGAACAAACCATTCAAGCAAGTGGCTATCCATCATTCCAAATCACTGAGTTAGCCGATGATAATCGCTTGATACCAGCGGGCGATCGCCTGTTTTATCTTCCCGTTACCTACATTGCGCCATTCGCAGGAAATGAAGCGGCATTTGGATTTGACCTTTACTCTAGCGATGCACGCACGGCTGCCTTAGACCCAGCGAGAGACAGCCAAACGCTTCAGGCCACAGGCCGCATTCGTCTGGTACAAGAACAGCGCGATCAATATGGATTTTTAGTCGGCCTCCCCCTCTACACATCGGCATCCGTAACCACCACCATTGCCAGTAGACGAGCACAGTTTGATGGCTTTCTGCTGGGTGTGTTTCGCGTGTCAGATGTGGTGGAAGAAGCGCTCCAAGACTTGAACTACGACGTAGATTTCGTTTTGTATGACACAAATGCCCCAACCGACGAACAATTTTTAGGACGATATGATGCCGTGGATAAAACGGTGACTGCTCCAGAAGCTGAAAACAGAGGCGATCGCTCGTCCCCACAAATGCAGCATGCTCTCCGGTTATGTCCGACACCTAGCGACTGCACCCGCACCCTGGACATGGTTCAGCGAGAGTGGCTCATCGATTTCTTCCCCTCCGACAACTACCCGTTAACGGCTCCCTATGGCACTTGGGCAACCCTATTCACAGGGATCTTGCTGACGGGCAGCTTGGTGCTGCTGCTCCATACCATGCAGAATGAACTTGCCCAAACCCAGGCCCTGAACACCTTGAAGCAGCGGTTTTTCTCAATGGCATCCCACGAGCTTCGCACACCGCTCAGCACGATTCTGCTTTCCGCAGAATCGCTGAGAGCCTATGAGCATGACCTTCCTGATGTCCAGAAACAGAAGAACATTCAGCGCATCTACCTCACTGCTCAGCACATGAGCCAGCAAATCACCGACTTGCTGACCTTGACCCGTGCAGAAGCTGGAAAACCAGATGTCAATCCTGAATTGCTTGATGTCATTCCCTTTTGTCAGGGTAGTATTGATGATTTGCAAGCAGGAATCAGTCAACCCATTTATTTTATGAAACCCGATCGGGCGACCCAAGCTTTCTGGGATAAAAAACTGGTGCGATCGCTCCTCAGCAACCTCATCTCCAACGCCGCGAAATATTCATCGAAGGACGTCCCGATTCACGTCACCCTGAGATGTGATAATTACACAGCCACGATACAGGTTGGCGATCGCGGCATCGGCATTCCCGCCAGCGAACAAGCCCACGTTCGAGAGGTGTTTCGGCGGGGCAGTAATGTAGGAGATATTACAGGAACAGGGCTTGGATTGGCGATCGTCAACACCTGTGTCGCGCTACATCGAGGTGAATGGGACATTGACAGCACCGAAGGACAAGGTACCACCGTCACGGTAACGCTGCCCCTTGAGTAGATCATGCGAGATGAGGGCAGAGCAGAAAACAATGAACCGCCCTAGAAAAGATTCACGATAAAGCAAGATAATCGTTCATGTCTTCAACGTATCCTTCCAAATCCTGTGTCGCCCGTGTAGCGGGCGGCACAGGATTTGGATTTTTGGTTTTAATGACGTCCAGGTACTGACTACTCGCGGCTACCTGGGATGACCATATTCAACACCAGAGCAACCATGCCACCTGTTGCAATGCCTGACGAGAAGACACTTCTAACTAGATAGGGCATATTTTCCAGTACCTCTGGCACAAACGCAACGCCCATGCCGAGACCGAGTGACACAATCAAAATCAGCGTATTACGCCGACTCAGATTCACCCCGTGCAGAATTTTAATTCCTGCCGCAACCACAGAGCTAAACATCAGCAGCGTTGCACCACCTAACACAGGCTGCGGCATTGCTTGAAACAAGACCCCAATCACTGGAAAGAGTCCCAGCAAAAACAGAATGCCTGCAATGTAATAGCCGATGTACCGACTGCCGACACCTGTGAGTTGGATGACCCCGTTATTCTGGCTGAAGGTGGTATTGGGAAATGTGTTGAAACACGCAGCAATGAGCGAATTCACGCCATCTCCTAAAATGCCACCTTTCACCCGCCTGAGATACGTTTCGCCTTCGATAGGTTCGCCTACCAGCATGGACGTCGCGGTTAAATCACCAATCGATTCAATCGTTGTGATGACATACAAAAAGGCTAACGGGATAAAGCCCGCAAAGCCAAAGTCAAACCCATAGCGGAACGGAATGGGAATCGTCACATACGATAACTGGCTAAGACCGCTAAAGTCCAACATGCCCAGCGGTAGTGCCACCAAGTAGCCAATCACCAAGCCAATCAAAATGGCAGACATGCGCAGAAACGAGCTGCTTGTGCAGTTCAGGATAACGATGACGGTTAACACCAATAGCGACACCATTAGATTTTGAGGACTGGCGAAGGTTCCAGCGGCGATCGCCCCAGAACCTCCACCCATGGCCGTGATAGCAACGCGAATGAGACTGAGTCCAATCATCACGACTACGATGCCGCTCACCAGTGGGGTCATCACTTTTTTGAGTGGCTCAATGAAGTAGCTAAGAATAATTTCAACAAATGCGCCCAGCATGCAAATGGTGAGTAAATAAGCCAGTGTTTGAGTGGGCGATCGCCCACCTGCCACCGCAGCGGTTCCCACTGTCACAATCGTGCCGACAAAGGCAAAACTTGTTCCTTGAATACTCAGTAATCCTGACCCAATAGGCCCAACTCGATGGATTTGAATAAAGGTAGCAATGCCTGAAATAAACAGCGACATGCTAATTAGAAAACTGATGTCCGCGGCTTCTAATCCAATGCTGTTTCCCACCACGATTGCCGGAGCAATAATATTCACAAAGGCTGCCAATACATGCTGCAATGCAGCGGCGATGGTATCTCTTAAGGGAGGCTTTGCATCTAAGCCGTAGATCATATCTGGCGCTTTTTGCTGGGCCAACTCGGCCCAGTCATCAAGAAACTCACGGCTATCCGAAGAGGTCGCTATTTGTAACTGATCGTCATGATTCATAGGAATTTACCTCATCTCAACGCTCAACAATTAGGCCACTGTCATTCAAATCCGCTGTCACGTTCATGCATGAAGAACGGTTAAGTAGATAGACATACATAAACTCACTTTAAAAACCTGAGGAACCCCTCTCCGGGGCGCTCCCCAGGTTTTTGAGTTTTTAGTTTAATAACGCCAAGCTACTTATTTGAAAGAGCCTTATTTCTCAATTCAAAAAAATCGAATCTGCGATAAAATTGCAGCGATTGCTACAAAAAAATCTGCTGCTTTGCGAACTTGAATCTAAGCTAGAAAGATGCAGGATCGAGACGACGTTTTTGAAATGTTGGACTTTACGGTATAGGGATAACCTGTAGATTTCGGGGATGAATTTGTGGAGAAAACGTGGAAAATGTTGTTTCCTCATAACATTCGTTACGGTAAGTACCTCGACACAACTAAAAAACAAATTCAAAACCCTGCGCAGTGGGCGGCGCAGGGTTTTATGGGTTTTACAGTTAACTGTGACCACTTACTTATGGCAGGCTTATAACTTACTTATGGCAGGCTTATAACTTACTAGGTGGGAAGAATTCCGCCTTAAAATACATACTGTATGGCAGATCTCAATGTGCAGATCTCAATGTATCGATGTCTCTAATCATTGAGGGATTTCAATCGATATCCCACGCCATGAACGGTTTCGATAAATGTCTTAGACGCTCCAGCTGATTTCAGTTTTGCACGCAAATTTTTGATGTAGCTTTTGATGGTGTCAGTTTCGGGCGTTTCTTGGACAGGCCAAATCTGTTCGATGATTGCTGCATGACTGAGGACGCGCTTTCCATAGCGCAATAGGGCTTCCATGAGGGCGAATTCTTTAGGCGTTAGGTGGATGGGCGATCGCCCGTAGAAGACTTCATAACTATCAGGATTGAGTTGTAATGCCCCCCAGGTAAGAACAGGTGTAGAAGCAGCTTGTCCTCGACGCAGCAATGCCCGAATTTGAGCTAACAGTTCTTGCAAATTAAAGGGCTTGACCATGTAGGCATCGGCTCCAGAATCAAGGCCAATTATTTTATCTAGACTGGTATCCCGTGCGGTAAGCATCAACACCGGAATCAAATGTCCGTGATTTCGCATTCGTTGACATAGCTTGATGCCATCTAGTTTTGGTAGCGTCACATCGAGCAACATCAAATCATAGGTCAGCGTATTCACACGCTCCCATGCTGATTCCCCATCGTTAACCCAATCGACAGCATATCGCTGGGCTACTAGGGTTTCAGATAATGATTCTAATAATCGAGCATCATCTTCGACTAACAAGATGCGCATAAACCAACAATAGGGGTTTAAGAATAGCTTCCTGTGCATTGTCTACCGTCTCAGTCACGGATAGATTGTTCACAGCAAACTTTTTCTTGGCACCCTGCTTGCAACTGAGAGCCTCGGACTCGTGTGCGTCCAAGGAGACGGTGTTTCACACTGACGTTCTAGACAAGGCATTTGGAACAAGGAAATCCAGGCTTGTATTTTAAGGTGGGATTCTGGGGCGCGGAACGCCCCAGAATCCCGCTAACTTCTTCCCGGCTTAAGTTATGAGCCGAAATCCACTCCAAATAGCGTTCAGGTAGGCAATCGGTGCACGAGCCGATAGGATAACCGCATGTTCGATAATGTCTGCAAATTCCTAGCTGAAACCTTCCCCTCTGACCTTGCTCAATGGCTTTTGGGAGAACCCATCGCCCTCAGCGAGTTGAGTCCGTCAGAGCTATCCCTAGAGCCCATTCGCGCCGACAGCCTCATTCTGCTGCAATCGGAAGACATCGTTCTGCATCTCGAATTTCAGACCCAGCCCGATGCCGCTATCCCATTTCGGATGTTGGACTACTGGGTGCGGGTCTATCGACGCTTTCCTGAACGCACCATGCGTCAAGTCGTGATTTATCTGAAGGAAAGCTCCTCTCCCCTGGTAAAACAAACGCGATTCGAGAAATCTCAAACGAGCCATCAGTTTCAGGTCATTCGCCTCTGGGAGCAACCCGTTGATGCATTGCTGTCTGTGCCAGGACTGTTGCCGTTTGCTGTATTGGGAAAAACGAATGACCGTCCTGGACTGTTGCAGCAAATCGCTGTAAAGATTAATGCCATTGATGACCGCCGGATTCAAAATAGCGTAGCGGCATCCACGGCCATCTTGGCCGGTTTACTATTAGAGAAAGAGTTGATTCGACAAATGCTGAGGCAAGACATCATGCAGGAATCAGTGATTTATCAAGAGATCTTGGAAGCAGGCATTGAGAAAGGTCGAGAAGAGGGTCGGGAAGAAGGACGGGAAGAAGGACGGGAAGAAGGAGAGCGATCGCTCATTCTGCGACTCTTGGCTCGTAAATTTGGTGAGTTTCCATCTGACCTCCAGACACACATCAATCATCTCCCGGTTGCTGAACTAGAAAACCTTGGTGAAGCATTGCTTGAGTTTGCTTCACTGGATGACCTGACACTCTGGTTGCAAGCTGATCAGCAAAACCACAAAGATTAAATTGTTCATGGCAAACTTTTTGAGAGCAGCCCCAGTCTCCATAATCTGGAAGATTCAAACGTTTCAAGGATAATTGCTTCCATGGTGACTACAGGGGTTGATTCTGTTCCAGTGACCGTGCTGACTGGCTATCTCGGGGCGGGCAAAACCACCCTCCTCAATCGTATCTTGACCCACGAGCACGGCAAAAAAGTGGCTGTCATTGTCAACGAATTTGGAGAAGTGGGCATTGATAATCAGCTCGTCATTGATGCAGATGAAGAAATCTTTGAGATGAATAACGGCTGTATTTGCTGCACAGTTAGGGGCGATCTCATTCGCATTATTGGAAACTTGATGCAGCGGCGCGATCGCTTCGACCATCTGGTGATTGAAACAACAGGGCTAGCCGATCCGGCTCCCGTCATCCAAACCTTTTTTGTTGATGAGGATATGCAGACTCAGCTCAGTCTTGATGCCGTGGTGACCGTTGTTGATTCGCACCACATTCATCAGCACTGGGATAGTGACGAAGCTCAGGAACAGATTGCCTTTGCCGATGTCATTTTGCTCAACAAAGCAGACTTGGTCAGCGAGGCTGATCTTGCGGATCTTGAGCAGCGCATTCGGGATATGAATGCCTTGGTGAAAATCTATCGGACTCGTGATTCCGCCATTGAGATGGATGCCATTTTAGGGGTCAATGCCTTTGACCTGAATCGTGCCCTCGATATCGATCCACAGTTTCTCAGCGAAGATGCTCACGAACATGATGAGTCGGTCTATTCAACGGCGGTTGTGGAGTCTGGTGCCGTTGATGTGGAAAAACTCAATACCTGGATGAGCGATCTGCTGCAAACGCAAGGCCCCGATATCTTTCGCATGAAAGGAATTCTGAATATTGAAGGGGAGGATCAACGGTTTGTTTTCCAAGGCGTCCATATGATTTTTGATGGACGTCCCGATCGTCCTTGGAAATCGGATGCTGAGCGGAAGAATGAGCTGGTATTCATTGGTCGCAATCTTGATGAAGAAAAGCTGAGAGCAGGATTTCGAGCATGTCTCGTGTAAGTCGGTCGAAGCTTGGTCAGTCTCAGCATGGTGCATCCCAGAAAGGTGAATTTGAGCGATCGCACCACATCACTCTCGCAGACTACATCACTGCCTTAGTCTGGTCACAGGATGGAACTCTCCTGACAGCAGCCTCTTCTGCAGGGGAGGTAACGGCCTGGGATTGGGAGGCCATCACAATGGCATCAGGTGGACATGTAACGCGAGCAGATGTCAAAAATGTGTTCGCAACCCAGGCCATTCCTCTCCTGGCGGCCTCTCCCAATCACGCCATCAGTTGCTTGGACATATCGACAACACAGCTCGTGGCAGCGGGAGGGCAAGACGGCACCGTTTCCGTTTGGAATGCTCAATCACCAGATGGTTCAAAGGGTTCTTTGTTGGGCGATGGCAACCACTGGATCGATCAACTCACCTGGCATCCAACCCGCGATTACCTTGCCTTCTCCGCAGGCCCCTGCGTTCAAGTGTGGGATGTCCCTGCTCAGCAGCAGATCGCTACGCTCAATTTTGATGCATCGTCCGCATTGGGGATTGCGTGGCATCCGTCCGCCGATCTACTGGCCATCAGCGGGCACGGGGGTGTCAAATTTTGGAATAGTGTGACGTGGGAGGAAGAGTCATATCAGCTTGAGGTGCCTGGAGCCAGCATCAGCCTGGATTGGTCACCTGATGGCACTTATCTCGCATCGGGGAATTTGGATCGCACCTTGTCGGTCCTTCATCTCCATAGTCCTCCACCCTGGCTCATGCAAGGGTTTCCAGGAAAAGTGCGGTGCGTCTCATGGTCACCGAACTATTCCGACGTCTCGATAACCCAGTCACCCCAAGTGGCGGCTGCTTGTGCCAATGGCGTCACGATATGGGAGCAAGAGTCGGACGGGAAAACCTGGCACAGTTCTGTGTTGGAGGGGCATCGTGGCACGGTGCAGGCGATCGCCTATCATCCGACTCAGTTCTTACTGGCATCGGGCGCAGCAGATGGGCAGGTTTGTTTGTGGCATCGGGCGAAAAAGCTCAGTCAGCGACTGAAAACGAAATCCCCTGGCGTTTCTTGTCTTGCGTGGCATCCGGATGGGCATGGTCTTGCCGTTGGCTGTGCCGATGGCACGATCGAGCTATGGATTCCATCCCAGCGAGGACGAGGGTTTCAGTAGGGGTTTGGCATTGCCAAACCCCTACTACGAGGACATTTCTATCGGCAGAAATACTCGAAACGTGGTGCCTTGACCCGGTGTGCTGTCTACTTCAATTTTGCCCTGCTGTAAGTCAACAAATCGTTTCACAATGTTGAGTCCAAGGCCTGTACCGGGAATGTTGCTGACGTTGTGCCCCCGTCGAAACGGCTCAAAGAGATAGGGGCGATCGCCCTCGGGAATGCCAATGCCCTGGTCAGTGACTTGAAACACAATCCAATGTTTGTGCCTATAAATCTTCAAGGTGATAGAGGTGTTTTCTGGGGAATAGCGAATCGCATTGGTGAGAATATTGCTCAGAATTGAGCGTAAAAATTGTTCGTCCAGGTAAACCATAAAGGCTTTTCGGCGGCAGTTGAGGGCGATCGCCCGATGAAAGGTTCCGTTGAGTTCTTCAATCAACCCCTGGCAAAAGGCAACAAGCTCGAAATTTTTACGATGAACTTCAAGACGCCTCGCTTCAATTTTGCTAATCACGAGAATATCGTCGATCATCTGAATCATGCGCTCAACATTCTCGGCAATGCCAGCAAGATAATCATCTTTCTGCTGCACAGAGAGCTTTTCTGCGTAACGATTAAAGGACGAGAGCGATAGCGTAATGTTGTTCAGCGGATTGCGGAATTCATGGCAGACCATGGCGACAAAACGTGACTTAATCGCATTTAACTCTTGCAATCGGTCATTTAAGTCTCGCAGTTCCGCCGTTCGTTCCTGTACGTTGATTTCCAACTCTTCGTTCGCCCGTTGCAGGACAGACTCCGCCCATTTCCGCTGTGTGATATCGCGAAACGCGACAACAGCTCCAATCAACTGCCCCTGCTCGTCATGCATGGGCGTACTGATATATTCCACTGGAAAGTGAGTGCCGTCTCGGCGCCAAAAGATTTCATCGGTGACACGATGCACCGCACCATCTTGGAACGCCGCGTAGATGGGGCATTCCTCGCGAGGATAGAAACTACCATCCGGATGGGAATGATGCAGCACCGGGTGCATTGGCTGACCCACCAGATCATCAACGTCCCAGCCAATCATGTCCGCTGCTGCCGGATTGACAAAGGTGACATTTCCCTGCAAATCAAGGCCATACACTCCTTCCCCAACGGCATTCAAAATGAGCTGGTGTTGGCGTCGAAGTTGACTCAGTTCTCCATTGGCGGATGATCCGTTCGGTTGACTCATAGGATTTAACGCAGATGGTTCGATACAAATCAATATACTTAGGCGTCACCTCTCATGGCTTTCTCTGAAATAGATAGAAACTTCGCCATATCAATGATTAGACCCCTGTGTAGAACCGAGCGTTTAGCAAACGGTAAAGGACTCTTATCCGACAGACTGTAGTGCAGTACACCACACTGGCAACCCATACCGCCTAAATCACTTATATAGGTTGACATCACAATCACCAGCTTTATCACGATGCTGGATAACGTGATGTTTTAGGCATGTGGTCAGACCGTATGGTTAAAAAGATTCTTATTATCGAAGATGAGTCCCAAACCAGAAATCTGTTTTTGAAATGTCTCACCTTTGAAGGTTTTTTTGCTCTGGGTGCGGCAAGCGGCATGGCAGGCATTGCCCTTGCCCAAAGCCATCAACCGGCTATCATTGTGTGCGATATCATGATGCCCGATATCAACGGGTATGACGTGTTGCGATCGCTCCGCGACAACGCAAAGACCGCATCGATTCCCTTTATCTTCTTAACTGCAAAAGTGGCCATGGCGGATTTGCGGCAGGGGATGGAGTTAGGTGCCGATGACTATCTCACCAAGCCCTGCACCGTTGAGCAATTTTTAGGGGCGATCGCCACTCGTCTCAAACGACAGCATGACCTGATGAATCTATTTCGGCAAAATGCTCAACCCAATGGCGACAACAACCATAACAACGCTAAACCTTCGAATTTAGCCGACACGCCATCAAATTCTGCTGGGAACACCGCATCATTCCCAACCCATCACATTTTCCCGGATTGCCCCAAGCTCGACAAAGTATTCCGGTTCATTGAATCGCATTATCAGCAGTCCATTAATCTTCGAGACGTTGCCCAAGTGGCAGGCTATTCGCCAGCTTACTTGACCAACCTTGTGCAAAATCAGACGGGACGCACCGTGAAACAGTGGATTATTGAGCGTCGCATGGAGCAGGCCAGAAGCATGCTCATGAGCACAGCAAAATCCGTCAAGCAAGTGGCGGAAGCGGTTGGGTATTCCGATGTTGGGTATTTTGTCCGTCAGTTTCGCCAAGTGCATGGCATGCCACCCCAATCATGGAGAACAACATCCGCAACTCAATCCATCGATACTTATCGTTCCACGGCATAGAGTCACCCCGTAGACCATGCCAGGTTTTCCTTAACCATGCAGATAAGCGGACGGTAACCTGATTCGCTAATGAACGCTCAGCTGTATAAGGAGGAGCTAGCCATCATTAAACGTAACCTTCAAAATTTTGTGTCGCCCGCTTGGCGGGCGACACAAAATTTGGGGTTTTGGTTTTATGACGTCCAGATACTGACCCTGATATGCCTATCGGAGGGGGGCTGGGGGAAGTGGGTCGTTCCCCAGCGGGGGTTTGGGGGCGAGTGCCCCCAAGGACAGTGGTTTTGGATTGTCTGGCCCCCTACGAATTGTGGCTTTGCAGCTTAAGTGCACTGCGATCGCCACAGGTCTCCCGACAGAAAACGGATCAGACCTTAGCTTTTTGTGGTGGCATCGAATGGAATCGATAGAAAGTCCAATCATTTCAAAAAATAATCCAATGTAATCTCTCGGCGTACCTGATAACCTCATTCCATCGTTCGTACCGTCAGCCCAACGCCGATTTGGTAGAGTTCAACTGGCACGCCCTATGGTATTTGCATCAACAAATCAAGTTCAGAGTCAATGGAATCAATTGTCTGCCTCACGAGGTGAGCTATCTGATTTAGAGCTTGCCTGCATCTTGTGTGGAGGCGCTCATCTCACCCGCGATCACTGGGAATTCATGCAATCGATGCCTGGTGATCCCGTAGACATGGTCGATGACCTCGTCAAGATGGGACTATACAAGGATCAGCAATTGAAAGCTGCTGACAAGGTCAATAGCTACGAACTGCGTAAAGCTCTGATGCTCAAGATTGCAGGCAAGGGCGATCCGAAGCGAGAAAAATTGGTTCTTGCCCTCGCCAAACAAGCCGGTGGTCTAGAAAATGCGTTTGCCGCTGCCTTTGGACCGCAAGCTGGGCTGTTCTTTGCAGATAGCATTCGCACCAATGGGTTTACACGACGAGAATTTTTGCGGAATTTGGCGATTGGTGCAGCCTTAGTGACGTTGACAAACTGCCAGAGGCCGCCTGAAGAATCAGCGGTTGACCCTGGTGAAGCCGATGCACCCGTGAGTGGATTGGAGAAAACCGATCTTCAAGTTGGATTTATTCCTATCACCTGCGCTACTCCGATCATCATGTCTGAGCCGTTGGGCTTCTACGAAAAATACGGCCTCAATGCAAAAGTGGTGAAAATGCCGAGTTGGGGTGCGGTCAGAGATTCGGCGATCGCCGGAGAACTCGACGCCTACCATATGCTAGCTCCGATGCCGATTGCGATGACCCTCGGTCTGGGTTCAGCATCCTTTGGTGTGAAACTCGCCAGCATTGAAAATATCAACGGTCAAGCCATCACAGTTGCTGAGCGACATAAGGGCAAGGTGAATGGTCCTGCAGACTTTAAAGGATTCACGATTGGGGTTCCGTTCCCCTATTCCATGCACAATCTATTGATTCGCTACTATCTGGCAACGGGTGGCATTGATCCAGATGTGGATGTCAAGATTCGTCCGGTTCCACCACCGGATAGTATTGCCCAGATGGTCGCGGGCGACATTGATGCTTACTTGATGCCTGATCCCTTTAACCAGCGTGCTGTGTATGAGGGTGTGGGTTATATTCACAAACTCACCAAGGATCTGTGGGAAGGTCACCCTTGTTGTGCATTTGCGGCCAGTGATGAGTGGATTAGTGAAAATCCAAACACGTTCCGGGCCTTGAATAAGTCCATTATTGAAGCGACTGACTATGCTCGTAATCCGGCCAATCGTCCCGAAATTGCAAAAGCGATTTCAGAACGTGCCTTCCTCAATCAGCCTGTCGAGGTTGTCGAGGCAGTTCTCACCGGTAACTTTGAAGATGGTCAAGGCAATACCTTACAGGTTCCTGATCGGATTGACTTCGACCCCTATCCTTGGCAAAGCTTCGCCAACTGGATTTCGTCTCAGCTTGTTCGCTGGGATCTTCAAGGCGATGGAAAAGCCGCTGAGGTGATTACAGACGAAACCTATGACGAGGTTGGTCAAGACATCTTCTTGACTGACTTGGCACGGGAGTTGGCTGAAGAGCTAGGGCAAACACCCCCAACCGAAATTTATCGGCCTGAAACTCTAGCCTATGATGACTTCGATCCAGCGGCCCCTGGAGATTACGTCAAAGAACAAATTGATAAGTACGGCGTTTAAGTCGATTAATCATGAGAGGCGGGCCGGGCAAGTCGTCTGCTCGCTTCTGATTACTCGATTGGTGTAGACATCGGTTAAGAGGTATCTAGAGAATTATGGCAGTCAGTAAGGCAAGCGTTGGACAGTTGAAGAGGACTGACAGCAGTGCGCCTTTGTTGAATGAGAATGCGCGCGCGTTGTTGCTGTTCCTTGGCTCACTCATTGTGTTTTTGACCGTTTGGGAAGTCGGGGCACGGATGGAGCTTTTTGCGAAAGGCATGCCCACGGCATCTAAAACTATTGAAGAATTTTGGTGGTGGACTACGCATCCATTCTTTAATAACGGGCCCAATGATTTAGGCATTGGATGGAACTTATTGATTAGCTTACGGCGAGTGGCGATCGGCTACATCTTGGCATCGGTGATTGCCGTTCCATTGGGTATTCTGATCGGCATTTCTTCTGTTGCGTACAAAGCCTTCAATCCCTATGTTCAATTGCTGAAGCCAGTGTCACCTTTGGCTTGGTTGCCCTTGGGTCTTTATATTTTTCGAGACTCCGAGAAAACTGGGGTATTCATCATTCTCATTTCTAGCATCTGGCCAACGTTAATCAATACGGCCTTCGGTGTTGCCAATGTGAGTCCTGATTATCTGAATGTGGCAAAAACTCTTGGTGCATCTCGCCTACGAACTATTTTTAAGGTCATCATTCCTGCGGCATTACCCAATATTGTGTCAGGGCTGAGAATTAGCATGGGCATCGCCTGGCTGGTGATTGTAGCTGCCGAAATGTTGTTGGGGACAGGCTTGGGGTATTTCATTTGGAACGAATGGAATAACTTGTACATTCCCAATATCTTGGTCGCTATTTTGATTATTGGCTTCGTAGGTTTGTTGCTTGACAGCATCTTTGGTGCTTTAGAGCGAATGGTGACGTTTGGGAGTAAGTCATGAGTATTGCGACAATGAATGGCTCAATGCAACCCGATCAAGATTTAGTTTCAGCGCATGTATCAATTCGCAATGTGACGAAGGTTTTTCCAGGAAAAAAGGGAGTGCTTAACCGCTTAACGGGGAAAGCCTCTCGGGATTTCATGGCGATTGAAGACATCAGCATGGAGATTGAACCGAATACGTTCGTCACCATCATTGGCCCTTCAGGGTGCGGAAAGTCGACCTTACTCGACATCATTGCTGGCTTGTCTCAAGCCACTGAAGGAGAGGTGTTGCTGAATAACAACCCGATCACGGGGCCTGGGCCAGATCGAGGCATGATCTTTCAAAGCTATGCTCTGATGCCTTGGATGACAGTCGAGGACAATATTCGATTTGCGGTCGAAACGGTTTATCCCAAGATGGCATCGAACCGAGTCAAAAATATTGTGGCTGAAAATATTGACTTGGTTGGGCTGCGAGGTGCTGAGCGTAAGCATCCTCATGAGTTGTCAGGGGGAATGCGCCAACGGGTCGGCATTGCCCGTGCTCTCGCGATTAACCCCAAAATTTTGCTGATGGACGAGCCATTTGGAGCACTGGATGCGCTGACCCGAGGGTTCTTGCAGGACGAAATTGAGCGGATTTGGGAGCAGGATCGCAAAACGGTAATCATGATTACCCACAGTATTGCGGAAGCCTTGTTGCTATCGGACAAGATTGTGATGATGACGCGGGGGCCAGCCGCAAAAATTGATGAGGTGTTGGATGTTCCATTTCCTCGACCCCGGAATCGCGAAATGATTGAGCAGCATCCTGCCTATCACGGTTTGAAAGCTGAGATGGAGAGCCATTTGTTTAGGGAAACCCGTGCAGTTGAAGCGGCACGCGTGAAGTAGAGGCGTATCGGGTTACGGAGACCATCCAATGGGTCGTCCTTGAATCAGTTACTCATGCGAAATGGTTGGGCTGAGTGGTGTTCGGATGACCACCTACCTATGGCTTGTGACTGTGTTGACGTTGTTGTTATTGAACTGAGGAATCGATTATGGCATTGTCTGAAATTACTAAAAAGTTATTGGCTGCAAAAAAGGCAAGCGGTGTCACGTTTGACGCTCTTGAGAAGGCTGTGGGTCGAGATGATGTTTGGATTGCTGCGGTTATCTACCGACAAGCAAGTGCGTCTCAAGAAGAAGCTGAAGCGCTGCTGACTGCACTAGGGTTGAGCACCGATCTCGCGGATGAGCTGACGGAGTGTCCGCTGAAGGGAGCGCTAGAGCCGGTGATTCCAACTGACCCGTTAATCTACCGCTTTTATGAAATCATGCAGGTGTATGGCATGCCTGTGAAAGAGGTCGTGCATGAAAAATTCGGCGATGGAATTATGAGCGCCATTGACTTTAGCATTGACGTTGAAAAAGAAGAAGATCCGAAGGGCGATCGCGTCAAAGTAGTGATGTGTGGTAAATTCCTTCCCTACAAAAAGTGGTAGATCGTTCATCACATTTTCTCTCTGTTTTAATGTTGCAGTTGCTGGGATATACCGATGCAAAATCTACGATTCTTGAACCTATCACGCACGACTGGACACCCTTCTCGTTTTCATAAGGCATTCATCACGCTCGTTTGTTTAATCATGGTGACGGCTGCGGGAATCGCGATCGCCTCTCCTGCCCTCGCGCACCATCCCTTTGGTGGGCAAACACCATCTAATGTTATCGAGGGGTTTTTATCTGGCATGGGTCACCCGGTGATTGGGTTTGATCACTTGGCGTTTGTCATCGCATCTGGCCTAATAGCCGTGTTGTTTGCCCGTGGTTTTATTGTGCCTGTGGCTTTTGTGCTAATGTCCATGGCGGGTACTGGGCTTCACCTCATGTCTATTGAGTTGCCGATGCCAGAGGTCATCATTTCTGCATCCGTGTTGCTCTTCGGATTCTTACTGACCGTTACGCATCGGCCGAGTTTAGGGGTGGTAGCGTGTCTAGGGGCGATCGCCGGAATCTTCCATGGCCACGCCTATGGCGAAGCAATCTTCGGAGCCGAAATCACGCCTCTCGTCGCTTACCTCGCGGGATTCGCCGTTATCCAGTTGGTCATTGCTTTGATTGCGTTTGCGGTTGGCCGCAACGTTTATGAGCGCAAAACGATGGCACTTCGTTTTGCTGGATTTACGATTTTTGGTTTTGGAGCTGCCTTTTTGTCGTCAGCGCTCTTAGGATAAGTCGGTGGGCTTGTTTTTTAAGGCGAGATTCTGAGGCGCCGAGCGCCTCAGAATCCAGCTGAACTCTTCCTGGCTTAAGTGATAAGCCAAGTAGGTGGTCACAATCTAACTGGATCTAAAACCCCTGCGCCGCTCGCGCAGCGGGAGACGCAGGGGTTTATGGGTTTTAATTTTGCCGATGTACTGAACGCATTTTTGAAATCACTATGGCACCGATCAAAATTGTTCCTCCGTTTAGTCGTGAGGATGCTATCAAGAAAGTTCGTATGGCTGAAGATGCTTGGAATAGCCGCGACCCCGATCGGGTATCGATGGCCTATAGCGAAGACAGTCACTGGCGTAATCGAGCTGAGATTTTTCAGGGGCGAGACACGATTCGTGAGTTCTTACGCCGCAAATGGGATAAAGAGCTAGATTATCGGCTCGTAAAAGAGATGTGGGCTTTTGGCGATAATCGCATTGCTGTTCGCTTTCAATATGAATGGCATGACGATGCTGGGCAATGGTATCGAGCCTATGGCAACGAAAACTGGGAATTTGATGAAGATGGATTGATGCGACGACGAGAAGCTAGCATCAATGATCGACCCATTCCAGAGGGCGATCGCCGTTTCTTTTGGTCTGCACCCGGCGCGAGACCAGCTGATCATCCTGGCCTGATTAATTCACCAGTTTAAGCCTCGTCGAGGTTGGAGTCTGTCGTTTTCCTGGCGGGAAGTAGACCAAGAAGACGAGAAAGGGACTTTCTGCATATGGGACAGACGTTTTCCAAAGGAGAGCAGTCAGAACTCAGGAGTCAGAACTCTTTTTTTACTGGCTTCTGGCTTCTGGCTTTTGCCTGGAGAAGGTTATCGTCATTGCTGTTGCTGAACGTGCATGGCTAAAATTGCTGCCTGCGTGCGATCGCGCACATTCAGCCGACTCAGAATACTATTCACATGGTTTTTCACAGTGCGCTCTGAGATGTAGAGCGTCTGGGCAATTTCACGATTACTGCACCCTTCAGCAATGAGTTGAAGCACTTCCCGTTCTCGGGGAGTCAGCTGTTCGAGTTCTGCTGGTGGAGTCTGTGAGGCTTGAGGTGGTGGAGCGAGAGGGGCGATCGCCTTTTCAAAAATGCCGGGGCCTAGATGGGTATACCCTTTGTGAACGGCACGGATGGCTTCGGCAATTTCATCGGACGGGGTGTCTTTGAGCAAATACCCGTTGGCTCCATATTGCATGGCCTGAGCGACATAGTCGTGGTCATCAAAGGTCGTTAGTACCAGCACCTTGATATTCGGAGCCTGGTCATGCAGTGTACGGGTGGCGGCGACCCCATCCATAATCGGCATGCGGATATCCATCAACACCACATCAGGCTGAAGGGCGATCGCCCGTTCGACTGCAACGTGGCCATTTTCCGCTTCTCCTAGCACTTCCAAATCTGGCTTTGCCTGGAGCAGGCTCCGCAAGCCCTCTCGCACAAGGCTTTGATCATCCACCAACAAAAGTTTAATCATGACAGTCTCCTCTGCTTATCCAGGCAAATTGAATGGTTGATCGTCAGTGGCATGTTGTTTCAGAGGCACCGTAATGAGAATCTGACACCCATTCCCAGGATGACTCTTGAGTGTAAACGAGCCGCCTAGGGCAGTTGTGCGTTCGCGCATACTTTGGAGTCCAAATCCTGTTGTGTTTGCATCTGGATTAAATCCTTGGCCATCATCCTGAATCGAGAGCGATACTCGTGATCCACTGCTTCCTATCTGGAGGCGAATATGCTTCGCCTGACTGTGTTTCACAATATTGGTCAAAGCTTCTTGGGTAATGCGGTACAGTGCGATCTTTTGATCCTCTGTTAACAGCAGTGCGGCAGGTAGATGGGCGTCCACTGCAATGGAATGGGTGCGCTGAAATTCTTCGACTAGAGTGGCGATCGCTTGGGGCAGGGTTTGATACATCAAGGGATTGGTGCGTAGCGATGCAACGGACTGCCTCACATTTTGCAATGCCTCGCGCCCCAGACGACGAGCTGTTTGGAGATGGTGTGTGGCTGTTTCAACGTTCCGAGCTGCAAGGGTGACGGCAACATTCTCCAACTGAATGCTTTGGGCAGCAAGCGCGTGACCAACCGAATCATGAATCTCCCGCGCAATCCGCGTTCGTTCCTGGAGTGTTGCCTGGTTTTCAACCACTAAGGCATAGTCTCGAAGCCGTTGGTTTGCGGTTGCGAGGGCTTGACGATTGCGATATTCCGACAAAACGGTGCTGACCAACAGCAGGACAAAAACCAGCACGAGTCCAAATAAAATGGCTGCGTTGACCGTCAGTCCAGCCACGACACTCCGAAGCATTTCGGGCGGGAGTTGCTGGGCTGCGCGTGGGAGCGATCGCCCCAACGGAACCCCAAAGAGACGCATGCCCAACAGCGCCATGACTTGCAAAATTAGAAATGATCCATAGGCGAAGCCTGCGACCAGAATTCGTCCTCCCCAAGGGAAGAGTAAACAGGCGCGCATCACAACAACCAGCAACAATGCGGGAAATGCACCCAGGCCACGACCTCCCACCAACACCACCAGCCAGCTCATTCCAAACCCAAGGGCAATATAGGCAATCTGTACAACGCGAGACGGCGGGGGTAGCCGTAACCCCAACAATCCCAAGCTGATGACGATGCCCAACGAAACGAGTTGCAGTGCTCCCCTAAATTCATGCGGGGCTCCATGCCGGGGATGCGGCATTCGCATCGGCGTAAAAATTGTCAAAATTGCAATGCCCAACAATATCCATTCCAGGATTAACAACACCTGAAATGGATTGGTATACCCAGGAACGCGTTTTATTGCATCTTCGTTCATTGGCTTGGGCGATCGCTCCACCATGACGTACTCCACAGTCTAAAGTGCAAGTCAAGGGTTGAGCCAGAGCATCATGACCTAACCTCGAATCGATAGTCTAGGAAAAAGGGACTAGGCCAACGTAGTCCTTCCTCTTGTGAATAATTGGGATGTAAGACTCAGGCCATGAGTCGGGTCAGTTTCCTAGGATGAATGTGTCCTTCAGAAAACGACACCAAACACCTAACAGGAGACAATGTCATGAAACAGAAGTACCTAGCCCTACTCGCAACGATTCCAGTATTAATTGGCGTTGGCAGTCTGGCCGCCTTTGCCCAAGTGAGAGGAGATGACGCAGGCGAGTTTGACCGTCGCGGGCGGTTTGAAGAACGACACGAACAAATGGCTGAAGCGCTTGATTTAACCGACGATCAACAGGCCGAGATTCAAGCGATTCGTGAACAAGCCAGAACGGAGAATGACGGTCTTCGCCAACAAATGGAGCAAGCACGAGAGAGCATGCGATCGCTCTTTGAAGCAGACGCTAGCGCTGATCAAATCCGTCAGCAACATGACCAAATTCAGCAACTCCATCAGCAACTCGGCGACGCCATGTTGGATGTACGCCTAGAAATCCGTGATGTGTTGACCGCAGAACAACGCAGCCAATTGGCAGAACTAATGCCAGAACGTCCATCCCGAGGGGAAGGCGGACGACATCATGGCGGTGGACAGGTTGACAACTAATGTTGACAATTCATTAGAGTACTTATCGGCTTGTCTGTTTAGGCGGGATTCTGGGGCGCTCCGCGCCCCA
>JBCCWF010000024.1:0-26446 GCA_039194035.1 Cyanobacteria bacterium P01_E01_bin.6
GGGCGCTCCCCAGGTTTTTGGTTTTTTAGTTTAAGAACACCACGCTACTTAATAGGCACGGAGCGTTAGAGTCCAGACACTTGGATGGAGACTGTTCGGGTTCTTGGGCCATCTAATTCCAGTAGCATGATCGATTGATATGTCCCCAACGCTAGCTTTCCATCAACGACAGGAATCAGCTCATGATTGTGCAGTGTCATTGCCATGAGATGAGAATGAGCATTTTCAGGCTCATTTGGAGGCACATCCCGCAGATGCAAGTCGTTATGAAGATAGCGATCGCCTTCCGGAGCTAACTTTCGTAAATAGGTTTTGATGTCTGTCAATAGGCGGTCTTCATATTCATTGACGGCAAGAGCTGTCGTGGTGTGGCGTGAAAAGACAAGCACAGAACCATCCCAGATACCAGTTGTATCAATAAAATTCCTCACCTCGGGCGTTAAGTCATAAATACCAATATCGGCATCTGTTTCAATAGTCAGAATATAGTGGCGAATTTTCATCAATGTTCTCCGATGGTCACACCATGCTTCATGGCGCATTCCTACGCTATCAAACGCCCTGATTGGGAAACGTCGCGTGGTGCCCTTAGCTCACAGTGCTTGAAGGAATTGAAGTGATTGAAACCCACATCATTCTAAGTAGCTAGCCATAAGTAAACGTAGCCTTCCAAATACTGTACCGCCCGCTCAGCGGGCGGTACAGTATTTGGAATTTTGGTTTTAATCACATCCAGGTGTTTAGAACATGTGGTTTCTCCATAGCGAAAACGGCATGTCCCAATCTAGCCAAGGGTTAGATTCCTCTCTGCGTCTAAAGAATAGTGCATCACGCGCACCAACGTTTATTCTTAATTGAAGAGATCGATGAACGCACATCATGCTGATTAGTAGATAGCCATCATTAAACGGATGCTCCCAGATCCTGTGCCGCCCGCTCAGCGGGTGGCACAGGATCTGGGGTTTTGGTTTATTACGGCCAGTTAGACCTGATAGACAGCATCAAACGTGTGAAACAAAGACAGGCTCTTTTGTCCTAACCCGTAACCTGCCATCAGGCCATCGGGAATGCAGGGCTAAGCCTTATTCGGGCTAAGGGGACTGTGTCTGTCTAACATTCTCCTTCTCTTCCCATTCCTACTTCCCTCATCACCCCTACTGATTCACACCATGGAGATACGCAACACAAACCCCAATCGGTCTGAGCAGCCTGATTCCAGCCCTCTCCCTCCACGCATCAACGTGTTCACCATGTTTCGGCTAGGGCTATTTCAAATGGGATTAGGAACAATGTCAATTCTGACATTGGGGGTTTTGAATCGGGTCATGATCGATGAGCTGAAAGTGCCCGCACTGCTTGCCGCTGGGGCGATCGCCATGCACCAATTTGTAGCTCCTGCACGACTTTGGTTTGGTCAAATGTCTGACGCCCGACCTGTCTTGGGGATGCACCGAACAGGCTATGTCTGGGTTGGGACTGTGCTGTTTACATTTGCTGCATTTGTTGCCGTCCAAGTCATCTGGCAGCTCAATACAAGTGTCACCACCGTGGGATGGACAACACCAACCTATGGATGGATAGCGCTCTTGGGATTCGTCTTTGCAGTCTATGGACTTGCACTGAGCCTCGGATCAACGCCATTTGCAGCCCTGTTAGTCGATATTTCTGAGGAGGAAGAGCGCTCCAAGCTTGTCGGAATTGTGTGGTCTATGTTGATGGTGGGTATTGTTGCCGGAGCTATCATTAGTTCGACAATTCTAGATCAGCCAGAAGTCTGTGGTGCCGATATCGTGACCTATGATCCAACCCAGATCGCACGTGCAACTGATTTAGTCGCACTGAAACAGGCCATGAATCGACTGTTTGTCATTGTGCCTGCCATTGTGATTGGGTTGTCCATTGCGGCAACTGCTGGTGTAGAGAAAAAATATTCTCGCTACCAATCTCGATCATCCATCGCCGATCGGGAAGATAAAATTACGCTCGGACGAGCATTTCGGGTATTAACAGCCAGTCGTCAAACGGGGATATTTTTCTCGTTTCTACTCATCATGACCGTTGGCCTGTTTATGCAAGAAGCAGTGATGGAGCCTTACGGGGGAGAAGTGTTTGGAATGTGTGTCTCTGAGACCACTCAATTAAATGCATTCTGGGGTACCGGGACATTGCTTGGTCTAGGAACCACAGGATTTTTAGTGGTGCCGAGAATTGGCAAATTTAGAACAACCCGACTCGGGTGTTTATTATCAGCTGGGTGTTTTGGGTTGATTATCGGGGCTGGATTTTTTCAAAACCCGCAGCTGCTTCAACTGGCGTTGCTCCTATTTGGTATCGCGGCTGGAATTACCACGTCAGGCGCACTCAGCTTGATGCTCGACCTCACGGCAGCAGAAACAGCGGGCACCTTTATTGGGGCGTGGGGACTGTCTCAGGCGTTGGCCAGAGCCACAGCCACGGTTTCTGGGGGAGCCTTTCTTGATTTAGGTCGAGTTGTTTTTCCGAATGCGTTGGGAGCCTATGCCCTCGTCTTTGCATTACAAGCGCTATTCATGGTGCTGGCGGTAAAGGTGCTAGGCCGCGTCGATGTCCAAGAGTTCAAAAATAGTGCGAAAAATGCGATCGCTACCATTCTTGCCAGTGACTTAGATTAACGCCCAACTGTCAGCAACGTCATCACTGGGAAAGGGATACGTTGATATCCATTGGCCTCACGGCCTGCTTCATGCCTTCAAGCTCTCATCTGTTCACCATCATCACACTCACATTTATGGATTTTTGGTCAGATATTCTCGCTTTCTCAAAGCAAGCAACACAGCACGTTGGCCAACAACTCCTTCGTGACTTTGGTACGGTGACAGCAGGCGAGAAGGCAGACGGTAGCTTGGTGACTCAGTCGGATCGCTGGTCGGATGACACCTTGCGCCAGTTGATTCAGCAAGCGTTTCCAGAACACGGCATCTTGAGTGAAGAGGTGGAGCACATCTTCCCAGAAACAGATTGGTGCTGGATCATTGACCCCATTGATGGCACCACCAATTTTACGCGGGGCATCCCAATTTGGGGTATTTCCCTAGGGTTGCTCTATCGAGGCACGCCTGTATTTGGCTATGTTGCATTTCCCCCAATGCAACAGTCCTTCTGGGGCTATTGGCCAGGAGAGTCGGGGCTGGATTCTCCGACAGGCGCATTTCTCAATGGCACCCCAATTCATACGAGTGCGGAGCCTCCATCCAGTAATCACTTTTTTAGTCTTTGTGCCCGCAGTACAGCTGTGTTGATGCAACCTGAACCATTCCCCTGCAAAGTTCGGATGCTAGGAGCCGCAACCTATAATTTGCTCATGATTGCTACAGGGACTGCCCTGGGTGCGGTAGAAGCAACGCCAAAAATTTGGGATATTGCTGCCGCATGGGCGATCGCCCATGCCGCGGGTGCAACCTGGCTCCCACTGGATGACCAACCCATTTTTCCACTTCAAGCAGGACAGGACTATAGTCGTCGTCCATTCCCGACGCTAGTGACGAGTCAATCGGCTCTCGTGCCTGTTTTTCAGCCCCTTGTCCAGTGCATTGTGGCGACTTAACGTCATGCTGTTGAGCCTCGGGAGTCTTTCACCCCGCTGCATAGGCCAAATTGCCCATAATGTAGGTCGCGTGAACACCACGATCGCCCCCAAGAATCATCAGCGAAAAGAAGCGATCGCCCACATCCTTCAGAGAGAGAGGAATGCGATCGCCGTTACGGAACGCCATGAGAGGGGTTGCCCGAGGATTTAACACAACAAAATCAGCTTCTTTCCCCGGTTCAAAATTCCCAAGGGTCTCGCCCAATGACAGCGCCTGTGCCCCTCCAAGGGTAGCCAAGAAGAGAGCTTTAAACGGCGACAACGTTTGATGTCGGAGTTGAGCGACTTTGTAGGCTTCACTCGCCGTTTGCAACAGTGAGAAGCTAGTGCCAGCTCCCACATCTGTACCGAGTCCAACATTGACAGGATGATGGGAACACTTGGCTTGCTCAATACGAAATAACCCGCTGCCCAAAAAAAGATTTGATGTGGGACAGAAGGCGATCGCCGATTGTGCCTCCGAGAGGCGCTGAAATTCCTCATCCCGAAGCTGAACGCCATGGGCAAAGACCGATTGAGAGGTCACCAATCCTGCTTGGTCATAGACATCCAAGTAGCCATCGCAGTGGGGAAACAACTCCTGGATCCAGGCCACTTCTTTCACGTTCTCAGATAGATGGGTGTGTAGGTAGACATCTGGAAACTCTTTCAATAGTTGTCCTGCGCGACGAAGCTGTTCATTGGTGGATGTCGCCGCAAACCGAGGCGTCACAGCATAGAGCGATCGCCCTCGTTTGTGCCATCGCTCGATTAGCATCTTCGTATCTTGATAAGAGGTCTCAGCTGTATCACAAAGGTAATCAGGGGCATGACGATCCATCATGACCTTCCCTGCAATCATACGGAGATTACGAGCTTCGGCAACTTCGAAAAAAGCATCCACAGATTCTGAAAAGACGGCAGCAAAGACCAATGCGGTCGTTGTGCCATGCTTCAGAAGTTCGTCCAAGAAAAGGGTTGCAACCTGAGTTGCATAGGCTTTGTCACTAAACTGCTTTTCAGTCGGGAAGGTGTAGTTATTGAGCCATTCCAGCAACTGCTCTCCATAGGCAGCCATCATGCCTGTCTGGGGATAGTGCACGTGAGTATCGATCAACCCTGGTACAACCAACATCCCTGTATAGGCTGAAATGGAAATTGACGGGTATCGTTCAATGACCTCCCCGTAGTTTCCTAATTCCTTCACAAACCCGTTTTCCACAATCAGCAATCCGTCTGGAATATAGCGGATGCTATCAGCCTCTGCCACAAAAAATGGATCCTCAACACAGTCCAAAAAGGAAGCTCGGATTCCGTGAATGCTTGAACTTGAGCTGGCCGACTGACTTGGAAACGCTTGAGCGACAGACATATGTCATCTAAATTGAGAGTATTCAACTGCATCATCGGCATATTCGGCTCAACCGTTTGCTGCAAGTCTATTTGTGAGCCAATGCCTAAACGTTACATCTTAAATCAGATACTGAGAAGTGGACTCTGGGCTACGTTACACTAAGAATATCCTTATCAATTGTCCTAACTAGGAGGTATGGCTTATCACTAAGAAACAACTCGTAAATCGACAAATTCGAGCCGAGCAGGTTTTACTCATTGATCACGAAAACAACAACCGAGGGCTGATTGATACTCGCGAAGCTCTTCAAATTGCGAAGGACGCAAGCCTTGACCTTGTTGTTGTTTCAGAACGAAAAGATGCTCCAGTCGCTAAGATCATGGATTTTGGCAAGCATCAATATCAACAAAAGAAACGCCAAAAACATGCGGCTAGGCCAACACTGAAAGAAGTTAAGTTTCGCCCAAATATCGGTGAATCGGATTATAGCCGAGGTATCGAGCGGGCAACCGATTGGCTTGATAAAGGGAATATGGTCAAGTTCCAAGTTCGTCTCCGCGGACGCGAACATCAGCATCGAGACCGGGCGACAGAATTATTAGAGCGTGTTGTGACCGATCTGAATGGTTGTGGTCAAGTTCAATCCTTTGATAGACGGGCTCTAGTGCTTCAAGTAGCGCCGTCTTAAGAATGAAAATTAGAAGACTCCACCATATTTGGTAGTGGTGGCTGCGCTACCAAGTAGCTATCCATCATTAGGCGTACCCTCCAAATCCTGTGCCGCCCGCTGCGCGAGAGGCACAGGATTTGGGGTTTTGGCTTCAATGACGTTCAGGTACTGACCACCAAAACACTTTCTGGTTCTATGTCATGCCTATTCCTTTAGACGTGAGTATGAGTTCAAAGAAACATGCCTTGTGGGAGGATGGCATCGCAGCACTCTCACAAGGCATGTTTCTTTGTTAGATTCTTTCCCTTATGGTGGAAAGTTTCATAGAATTAGAGTCTTTGGAGAAGCGTTGAACGATCGCCCTTCTAAGAAAGTTATCAGGTGTCATGAAGACCCTGAATCCTAATATTTTTGTGATCCCGAATTTGTTGCTTATTTCCTAATGTCTATCAGCTATCCCTCACTACAACACATGCCCCCTAAGGCTTCTCAGCAGAAACAAATCCTAGAAATTCATGGAGATCAGCGAGTTGATCCCTATTACTGGCTGCGCGATCGCGATGACCCAAATGTCATCGACTATCTCAAATCTGAGAATGCTTATACCGAAGCTCAGATGACGCACACGGAGGCATTACAGAAACAACTCTACGATGAAATGCTGGAACGCATTCAAGAAACAGACTTATCAGTTCCCTATTGGCATGGTGGCTATTGGTATTACAGTCGCACCGAGGAAGGAAAAGCTTATGGCATTTACTGTCGAAAACACGGCAGTCTGGATGCCGATGAAGAAGTTCTACTCGATAGCAATCAGCTTGCTGAAGGACATGAATTTTTCAGCTTAGGAGACTCTGAAATCAGCCCCAATCATGAGCTTTTGGCTTATTCCACAGACATCAATGGGTCTGAGAAATACATGCTGGTGTTGAAGAACCTCACCACAGGCAAGCATTTTGAAGAACAGATCGATGATGTCGGTGGGGTGGTATGGGCAAATGATAATGCGACATTGTTCTATATTCGGATTGACTCGACCAATCGGCCCTTTCAGCTATGGCGACATCAGTTAGGAACTGACCCAAACAACGATACATTGCTCTATGAAGAAACGGATGACGCATTCTATCTAGATATCAGCCGTAGTCGTAGCAATGCCTATCTTTTCTTGTCGGCAGAAAGCAAAATTACGTCTGAAGAATGGTTTCTGGATGCAAACCAGCCGTTGGGAGAGCTTCAGCTCATTCAGCCTCGCACTCATGGCATTGAATATAACGTGACGCATCATCCCGGTGACGACTCAAACCCGTCAACGAATCGGTTTTATATTGTCACCAACGAAGATGCCATGAACTTTAAGTTGATGGTCACCGACGTAGCCGATCCGAGTAAAGAAAACTGGCGTGAGGTGATTCCCCATCGGGAAGATGTCATGCTCAATGGGGTGAGTGCATTTGCCAATCATCTCGTAATTTTCGAACGAGAGCGTGGGCTGCCAAGCATCCGAGTTCAGGATCTTGCGACAGAAACGATTACGTCTCTGGATTTTCCTGAGCCAGCCTATGCCGTATCTTCAGGATTTATGCCCGAGTTTGACACGCAAACGCTGCGGTTTACCTACACGTCGTTTACCACGCCATCATCGGTCTTCGACTACAACATGAATACCCATCAACGGGAGCTGAAGAAGGAAACGCCAGTGCTAGGAGGCTACGATCGCACTCAATACACAAGCGAACGGCTGACCGCGATCGCCCCAGACGGCACCCGAGTCCCAATATCGTTGGTCTATCGCAATGGCACAGAAAGAAATGGAAAAAATCCACTCTTCCTCGTTGGCTATGGTTCATACGGGTTCCCCTATCCGGTCTCCTTCTCATCGACTCGCCTCTCATTACTCGATCGAGGTGTGGTGTGTGCGATCGCCCATGTTCGTGGGGGTGGAGAATTAGGCCGCACGTGGTACGAAGAGGGCAAGTTTCTCAACAAAACAAATACCTTTACTGACTTCATTGCCTGTGCCGAACATCTCATTGCCGAGCAGTGGACGAGCCCTAAGCATCTGGGGATCTTTGGCGGTAGTGCGGGGGGATTGTTGATGGGTGCGGTGTTGAATATGCGGCCTGATCTGTTTCAGGCGGCGATCGCCGCTGTTCCCTTCGTCGATGTGGTCACCACGATTCTCGACCCAACGCTTCCTCTCTCTGTAATGGAGTGGGATGAATGGGGCAATCCAAACGAGAAGGAATACTATGACTACATGAAATCTTACGCACCCTACGACAATGTAACCGCACAGGATTATCCAAACATCTTGGTGACTGGAGGCCTAAATGATCCACGAGTGTCCTATTGGGAACCTGCCAAATGGACAGCCAAGCTACGAACCATGAAAACGGATACGAATCAACTGTTCCTCAAAACAAATCTGGATGCAGGACATGGTGGCGCATCGGGACGCTATGGACGACTCAAAGAAACTGCGTTTGAATATGCGTTTATTCTGGACTGTTTAGGAGTGACTGAATAAAGAGACAACATCACGACTTGGCAAACATCTCAGATTTACTAAAAAGAAATGAGTGATTGAGGCGTGCTGAGCGTGCCTCAATCACTCATTTTTCGTAGATGTTACCAACCGAGTTTCTTTCGGACTCGACGGATGAAGAGCTGAATCAATCGCGATCGCGTGAGTGCTGGAATGGTTGGTGGATGTGATCGCCGATGATCGAAAAAAGCATTTAATTCTGGCACAATAACTTGTAGCCGATTCACAATGCTCTCAGTTCGATACTCAGAAAAGAAGTCTTCAGACACCGGAGCTTTGATGGGCATATTCAAAACCTGGAGAATGCACTGAACATCAAACGCTGTTGAATAAGCCCCAATTTTATGGCAGTTCATCCCAGGATCAAGATAGTCTGCTAACGCTCCATTCACACTTGAAAACACCTGACACCCGCAGGCCATCGCTTCCATGGGCGGCAGTCCAAACCCCTCGCTCACTCCATGTTGTCCCCAGTATTCAGCAGAATCGTAGAGGTAGATTTTAGTTCGGTTAAATAATCCAACCAAATCTTCCACAAACTGCTCCAAAACCATCACCTGACAGTGGGGTTGAAGCGCAGGCACAAGCTGCTTGAGTAAATAGTCTGATGATTTTCGAGTTTGTACCAACACATCAATATCTCTTTTTTGATGGGAGTTCCGAAAGTCATCCGAAATATGATTGGGTAAATAATACAGCAGTCCATTGATGGCATGTTGTCCCCAATAGCCAAGGGTGTTTCGGCTGACTGCCAGGATGGGAATATCAGACGGCAACGAAAACCGATAGCCTGCGCTGTGTGCCCGATACACAACATTTCGCCCGCGCAACTTTTTCACCAACATGGGCACATGAAACCCCCAGCTCATCACAAAGATGCAGTCGTCGGGCTGTTGTTGAAGCAAGTCATCCAGAAATGCGGTGTCTTTTTCTCGTTGATGATAGGTCGCAATATGCGCATCACAAACCTTCTGAGCCAAAGCAACCATGCCTAGCTCTGCCCAAAGGCCACCTCCCCCAAATTGTCGGGTCGTCCCCGGCACCAAAAAATACAGTTTCCTCATCACTTATTCTCATTCTGCGAATATCTGATGGCACGACTTGGCAACGTTGACAGAGGAACCAGGGTTTGGGGCATGCGTTGCTCGCCCCAAACCCTCATTTCTTCGTTGCAATTTTGAAAAGTTTGCCAAGTCATGTGATGAAGTGTACCGAGCGATGACAGGCTCCATTCAATAACGCTAGATATTAGATCGTGCGAGATCATATTAGACCGCACTAGACAAACGGGTTTTCACCTCTTGAATCGCTTGGCGCACCTGTTCAAATCCAGTGCCGCCATAACTATTTCGGGCTGAGACCACCTGTTGAGGGGCGATCGCCCCATAGATATCCTCTTCAAACGCAGGATGAATAGATTTCCACTCATCCATGGTTAGGTCTTTCAAAAGTTTTTCAGCTGCAAGACTCGTCTTCACGACCTTCCCGACCAAGTTATATGCTTCTCGAAACGGAACGCCTTTTGATGCAAGGTAGTCTGCAACATCGGTTGCATTTGAGAAATCTTCAGTGACCGCGGCATTGAGCCGAGCAGGACGAAACTCCAGACCCTCATTCATCAAAATAGTCATGGCTTCTAGACATCCTTGCACCGTGCGAACCCCATCAAACAGCGCTTCTTTGTCCTCCTGCAAATCTTTGTTGTAAGCAAGCGGCAACCCCTTCATCAACACCAACATGCCTTGGAGATGCCCAAACACTCGCCCAGTTTTGCCTCGAACTAGCTCAGGCACATCTGGATTTTTCTTTTGGGGCATGATGCTGGAGCCCGTAGAGCAACTGTCTTTCAGCGTGATAAAGCGAAATTCTTCGGATGCCCATAGAATGACCTCTTCCGATAGCCGCGACAGGTGAACCATGATGAGACTGGCCGCACAAAGAAATTCAATGGCAAAGTCGCGATCGCTCACCCCGTCGAGGCTATTCCGATAGACGCGGTTAAAGCCTAGCAATTCGGCTGAGTAGTGGCGGTCAATGGGAAATGTGGTTCCCGCCAATGCACCGCTTCCCAGCGGTGAAGTATTCACCCGTTGATAAATTTCACCCAACCGCTCCCAGTCTCGGTGCGTCATCTCCACATAGGCCAGCAAATGATGCGCTAGGCTGAGGGGTTGTGCTCGTTGCAGATGGGTATACCCTGGGATCAGAGTTTCCACATGCTGTTCTGCTTGCTGCAATAAAACGGTTTGAAATGCCATCAACTGCTGGCGAATACGTGTAATCTGATCTCGTAGGTACAGCCGCGTATCAGTGCCCACCTGATCATTGCGCGATCGCGCGGTGTGCAGTTTTTTCCCTGTATCGCCAATCAGTTCGGTCAGTCGTCGCTCTACTGCAAAGTGCACATCTTCTGCATCAACTCCCGGTTGAAAGGTTCCTGCTCGATGTTCCTGTCGAACTTGCTCCAGCCCCGCAACAATTGCTTCTCCTTCTTCTTGGGAAATAATCCCTGTTTTAGAGAGCATCGTTGCATGAGCTTGGGAGCCGGTGATGTCGTACTCAATCAGTGCAATATCGAACCCAATACTGGCGTTGAAGTGGGCGATCGCCGGATGCAGCGCCGACTCAAACCGCTGGCTCCACGTTTGTGTTGAATCGTTGGTCAAAAGAGTCACCCTATCGTAAGCTAGTCAGGATTTTCAGCGAATCTAAACATTCGAGCAATGATGCTCTTCAATAACAAAACTATAGTCAGAAACACCTGATGGATGTGTTATCTCACAACCAGGATATAGAATCTCTATTCGACGACTTGCATGAAGAAGCTTCTCTTCTCTTCTTTCGACCACATCTTCTTCTGCCACAAATCCATAGAGTTTGTGCATTGCACTTAAACCGATGCCTGAACACTAGGCTCCGCATTTAACCGTACGAAGTCAATCCTTTTAAGAGATATCCGATAATCACGCCGATGATCAACGCCCAAACCTGACCAGATTCAATAAAGTTATTGAAAAAATTTCGAAAATCCGCAAACACATCAGTATCAAACTGCTGAGCCACAACACTCCAATCAGCTGGGGAGATATGAAAACCATGATGCACTGACGCTGTCCACATCGAGACATCAGGCATCGTAACAGCAATATCTGGAATTGTTTGAAGCAAATGAAACAGCATCATGACATTACATCATTGAATAACGACAAAACCAAAGGACAAAACGAACACACGGTTAGAGAGCAAGGTATGCTCCCCCTTAACGATGTCGTGAGCCGTCCTGCTATTGAATCGCCCTTAGTGTGCCATACTTCGAGAAAAATAAAGTGATATGACTCAATTTTTCACTAGATCTATTTCAATATTCATTCCATAATCGCTGCGGTGTGCCGATCCGCTAGAACCTGGCATTTGAGGGTGTGGCGTTTCTCTTTTCTGGAATCGTATGCTCTTTGTCCCTGTTTGGGACGCTCAATCGGGGTTTCCGTCACATCAATGACAACCACCTCAGGACGTCCAAACCCTTGCAGCAGGCTTTTCTTCCCCGGCAGACGGAAGTGTTCCGAATTCATCAATGCTGTCTCGACGCGCTGAACAATACAGCAAACCGTCGATTTAGAGATATCCCAATCACGGGCAATGGGGAAATCGGTGCGATACTCTCGCCAATATTGCAGTGCCACCAGGAGTTGATCCGCTCGCTTCAACTTGGTCGTCCAGCATTGGACTGGCTCACATGATAGTCATGTCATCCCATGCTTTGCTCATGAGCTTGAAGGTCTGTTGATGAACACCTGTGAGCCGCTTAAAGTTTTTTGCATTAAGGGTTTGAACTGCTTCGTCGTTCATTCGATATGGTCGTGACTAAGAGGGGATATCAGGGTCAGGAGCCTATCGTGTAACCAATTATGCAAGAGGTCTACTGTCTTTTCAGTCTAATTCAATCGAAAATACGATTGCTCTTCTCATCATCAACGGCGATCGCCCAATGCTCAACCCTGTAAAGAAGTGCCGCGTTCTTCCGATCAATATGAGAAATAAAATTTTCCATCGCAAAATAATAAGAGCAATTACCTTGAACCAGTTCGATAAATTGTGGTCAGACAGTACTCAAAAGCGCTGGGTCATAGAATAACCCAGCGCTGGCTTAACAAAGACTCATTTTTAGAACCCGACGAGAAAAATCGTAGGGTTAGAGATGCATTATTTCTTCGTCAGTTGAGTCAATACTTGGTTCGATCGCTCGACAAAGGTTTTCATCTCCTCTGGCCCGAAGCTCTTTTGTCCCATCAGGGCTAAGTCATAGATGTGATGACAAATCATCTTCGCCATCTTCGCTGAGGGAGATTCTCCACCATCGCCAGTGACGATCGCCCCCTGACTCAGATCCAGCACATTCTGCACTAGAGGATGAGCCGTATTAATCATCAGAATATGCTCATCTGGAAATTGCATATCCATTTGCTGGCTCATCATAGCCGTCATATCCCGGATGCGGCGCATTGCTTCCGGCAGCAGCACCATTGCAGGAGGCGTCGATGCATCGTCGGATTTGAGTGCTTGGGTCTTGATATTGAGACCGGGCTTATCCAACGCTTTCTCAAACAACTCTTTGATGGTTTCGCTGCGGGTTTTATTGGTGTTGGGATCAACGATTTCCTGTTCCTGCTCTTTATCGACCAGGGTCTCGTCCAACTCTGCATCCACCCGTGAGAATTTCACATCAGTGTATTCCCGTTCCAGGAAGCTGATGAAGTGGGTATCGATAAAGGAATCTAAGAACAGGACTTCCAAGCCTTGATTCTTGTGCAGTTCTACATACGTGGCCTGAGCCGATGGATCGTTACAGTAGAAGACACGATTCTCGTGCTTCTCTTTGTTGCGCTCCAAATACTCTTTCAGCGTGGTGTAGGAGAAGCCTTTATCGTCGGTGACGGCAGCTGGCTCTGAGCCAGACACATCTGCCCACGCATCATCGCCCTCTGTTTGGACTTCTACTTTGGCAACTTCAGTATCAGCGCCTAGCTTTGCAGTGGTGCGGTAGACGAGAATGTCTTCGACCTGCTTCTTGAATTTGTCGTCGTTGAGGGTCCCAAACTTGACGAAGGTGCCCAAATCCTGCCAGCTCTTGATGTATTGCTGGCGGTCATCCCGATAGAGTTCCTTGAGGCGATCGCCCACTTTCTTGGCAATGTAATTCGCGATTTGCCTTACCGTTCGGTCATTTTGCAGGAAGCTTCGAGAAACGTTGAGGGGAATGTCAACGCTATCGATGACCCCTTGCAGCGGCAGCAAAAACTTAGGAATGACTTCCTCGCAGTTTTCGCTGACAAACACCTGATTGCAGAACAGTTTAATGTGTCCCTTGGTGACGTCAAGATCGGGACGCAGTTTAGGAAAGTAGAGAATCCCGTTCACCACAAAGGGGTAGTCTGTGTTGAGGTGAACCCACAGGAGCGGCTCCTCTTGGAAAGGATAGAGGTAGTTATAAAACTCTTTATAGTCCTCGTCAGATAACTCTGTGGGAGACTGCTTCCATGGTGCAATTTGTTTATTGACCTGTTCAAAGGTCACGACTGTCGTGTCAACCGTTTCTTCCGGATCGTCACCCGCTTCGTCACTTTTTGGTGGAATGGGGAGTGCAGCCGCTGCCATTTTGATGGGGAATGGCATGAAGTCGCAGTAAGTACGGATGAGCTGACGAATGCGAGCGTCTTCGAGATACTCCGCTTCTTCATCCATCAAGTGGAGGGTAATGGTCGTCCCTCTCTCAGTTCTCTCGGAATCGCTGAGTTCAAACTGAGTAGAGCCATCACAACTCCAGTGAACAGCCGTGGCTCCTTCTTGATAAGACAGGGTGTCGATTTCAACTTTTGTGGACACCATGAAGGAGGAATAGAATCCTAATCCAAAGTGACCGATGATGGTGTCATCACCACTATTTTTGTACTTTTCAACAAATTCTTCTGCACTGGAGAAGGCCACCTGGTTGATATATTTCTTCACTTCATCGGCTGTCATGCCAATGCCTGTATCCGAAATAGAGATCTGTTTTTTCTCTTTATCAATAGAAATGACAATCTCAGGATCGCCGACAGCGCCTGAAAATTCGCCAGTGCGAGATAGCATCGTGAGCTTTTTCATCGCATCAACCGCGTTTGAAATCAGCTCTCGCAAAAAGATTTCGTGGTCAGAATAGAGCCACTTCTTGATGATTGGAAAAATGTTCTCAGTATGGATACTGATGTTGCCCTGTTCAAGGATCGTAGTCATGGGTCTACTCAGCTAAAAATGTAATCGTCTAAACGTCCTCTGCGCTGTCAGTGCCTTATTCCATCGCTAGAAGAAGAGACTGTTCAACACAGTTTTTGCCTAATTGAGTCGTCTAAAAACTCTTTCCCAAAAATCATTTTGGGCGATCGCCCCTCATCTCATCAGGTGGAGTACCCGCCCGTTTCGATTCGGATTTCCTCACCTGAGCGTCAAATCACCGATACTGCGTCAATACTGTGATTCTAAAAGGTTTACCGATGGAAGGCTAGAAGTCTGCTCCTGTCCAAGGAATCATGGGATCTTGGGCAATACGCTTAGAGACTTCCACTGCCCCATATTGATTGAGGTGACTAGGGTCTGAAAAATATCGATAGTAACTAGGCTCTTCGTCTTCTAGCCACAACTCACTCAAATCTCGAAAAATAAATTCGTCATAGGCCAAGTCAAGGGTCAGCAAGTGTTGGCGAAATTCTTGCTCATAGACCATGCGATAGGGATCTAGATATTCTTCTGTCAACGGCAAATTAATAAAGACGATGGGCACATCTTGAGCGTTGCCCAGTTGCAATAACGATTGGAGCGCATCAGACTGTTGCCCTGTGAGCTGAAAGTTAGCATAGTCTCGATCGTAGTTACCTGGCACCCGTGAATATTGATCGTAATAAGTCACGGGATCAAATCGGGCATCTAAGGGCAAAAAACCATCAGAGGCAATGGATCCAACGGTTCGACTGGGGACAGATTCATGACGGATGGTTTCATTGCTTGGAGCGACAGTTTCGTGGGTCGTCTCGTTTTCTGGTGACGCTAATTCATCCCTTTCCGATGCAAATTGCGAGGCGGGATCCACATTTCCCGTCAGGCTATCCTGAATCAACGCTCTTACCGTATCTCGATTGCCGTGAGCCCTTGACAGCACGGCCAGTTGGTCACTGAGCCAGTCATCTAATTCACCGTAACTGGTGGTGACCGAGCGACTAAAGGTTTCAATCCAATCACCTGGAGCGGGAGAGGAGGGGGTGCCAGGAACCTGACGATCAGCATTCACAATTGGAATGTCTAAGGCTCCCTGAGACAAGAGTTGATAGCCTTCCGACTCAGAAATGCCATTGTATGTGCGATCTTCTCGTCCTCCATTGAACGCACGGGCACCGTCTGCCCAGAGAATGAGCTTGGGCAATTGCTCCGGCACTAAAATACGGTGAACGACTAGTTCGACAACTTGAGCAGTGGCTCCATTAATTCCAAAGTTAAAGACGTCTGCATTGTCATAGCCCAGTTCACTCAGCGCATCTTCAAGAATGACTGGATCAATGCCTCTTAATGCTCGTGAACTGCCAATCACAAGCACGTCAGGGGGGCCAGATTCAGCCACATGCTGATAATAGAGAGCCAGCTTGAGGTCGAGTTGGGTGCTGTTAAACGTGGGGTAAGGCGATTGATCGAGGAGTTCAGCTTCGAGCGCCGTTAATGTTTCTGCCGATGAGCCAGGGACAATACTAACCAGCGATGATCCCGACAAATCTGAGGCTGTAGACGAGAGCTGTGAACCCGAATTATTGATATCAGCCCCGTCGCGAGAATTTTTTTCAACGGCAGGAAACACAGTCGTGCCTAGTTCTGGGGACGGTGAGGATGCAAAGACCTGACGTTGACTATCGGTGCGCTCGGCGATAACACGTGCAGAATGACTCATCAACCAATCAAGTTGCACGACAGACAAGACCCCAACGGCAGCCCAAACCGCAGCCGTTTTCAAGCCATGGGTGCGAATGGAACTTGGAATTGCTAAGGCAGGAGAATCGGAGGTGAGTGCAACCAGCTGAGTTTTCAGGAGCGATCGCCGCACTCGTTGAGCAACCCGCTGACGTAATCGTGACCATCGTGCCAGCAACTCGGCAGAGGTAAGATCCTCCCGCAACGGAGACTCATCAGATGCGTCAATGAGGTCATTGACATAGGTTGCATCTAACGCAGAAAAGTCTGGCTCTGGCTGAATTTTCTGGTGGGTACGGTTCTCAAAATCGGTGCCGTAATTCCAGATAGGGGCGCGTAGGCCAGCCCGACGCCCATAAACGCGGACACCTGCAATGTCTTGCCCGTGAATTTGTCGAAGGAGTCGAACGACTGTAGAGGTGACAAAATCCTGATTGGGACAGATGGGGGCATCACACATGACATGCAGCAGATCGTTCTTTTTGAGCAACTGCACACGAATGCCACCCGTTGCCAGCTGAGTATCGAGTTCTGGGTTCAACAACCGACTCACAAGATAGGCGATCGCCTCTAGATTTCCTTGCTGAGCCAACGTCAATGGAGGAACAACCGTGTCAGCGTCATCATGACTGGATAGGGTAAGATACTCAACCCAGTGAGGCGCATCTTCTGATTCCAGGTGTCCGTAGAGCACTGCGGACTGCACGCCCTGAGGGGCAAGTTCTTCAAGCAATGGACGAACGATTGAAATGATGCTTGTCGCGTCAAACACGGGTTCCGCGGTCTGCGTATCGACATCAGGCGATTGGTCGAGGTTATCCGCGCTGCTCGTGAGTGGTAACAGTGCTGAGGAAGAACCAGATGTTGACAGTGTCGGATCAGGTTGACACGCAAGATGCAGAGTTGTGTCTTTGTGAGAGGCCGTTGTGATACGAGCCGAAACCTCTCGTAATGCTTGACCGAGTACATGGGTAAGTGCTTCAATATCACCCCACTGTGCCCATTCTCTCAGCAAGGTGTTTGCTGGCGTTAGATCAATCCGAAGGGTCCAATCGGGAGTCTCTTCCCCGTTAACATGGACAGAGACGATAGCATCCTGAATCCCCGTCAGGTTAAGCGATCGCAATTCACGAGCAATGGGTTCTGCAATCAGCGACGATGAAGGGCTATAGGTCGCCCGACATGATATGAGTAGCCGCTGTGTAGCAGCTTCATTAATAGAAGGAACCCGAACAGAAGGAATAGAACCGTGAGGGGCAGAACGGGATAAGGTTTTTGCTCGAACATCAACGGCAACACCTAAGCGGTTGAGTGTTTCGCTAAGCTTACGGGCAATGAGTCCGGTTGCATCGCTAGACGGTTGTGGTTGATGGTCTTGATGGTTTGATGCGGAAAGGTCTGTAGCGGCGTGTTCTACAGCGGCGTGTTCTGTCGGAACATTTGGACTGACTGGTTCAATCGGCAATGTTCTACCAGAGTCCTCAGCATCATAAGACTGCCTGATGCCGTGAGCGCGCTCCGAAAGCACTGACTCAGGCGAGGAACTCGACTCCTCGGATTGATGAGCAATCAGTGAGGATCGGCCACGAACCGTAAAGTGATGGAGATAGTGCCCAAGCTGGTCAAGATTAATGCGAAAAGTCCAAGACGGTTTTCGTTGATGGGGCAACCGTCCGTACAACCATACCTGATAGATCGGATCAGAGTAATTGATTCGTTTATTTAAGTCGGTTTTATTCAGCTGCTCAAGGATATGATATGTGAGCAATGCTTGGTCAGGGCATGGCTCTCCTTCGTAGAGGAGGTGAAGGGTATTGCCTTGCATGCGGCAGCGCATCCGCGCACCTGGATAGCGGAGAGTCTGATGAAGCCACGCCGCCAAATGGTGGTTTGAGGAGTCAGTAGATGGAGGAGTAGGCGTGTAAGACATTGATTTCATCAAACATGAATACAATTTCGTTTGCTGACTTTAAATTTAAGACGAATAGCCAGCCTAGATGCTCCCATGACAACTGTTCTTAAACCCGTACATTCCCAATGGTGATGAATTGGGCGATCGCCTTATATTACCTAGTCTTTTACAAAATCCACAACAATTGATGACGCGTTGAGTATCAACACTAACACTAACATCAGTATGTCCAACAGCAAATAGTCATATTCGTACTATCCTCAAGCCTTCTGGTGTCCGTGTTTTCACTATTTCAACGCCAAGAATTTTTAGCTGCAGACCCTGTGATGAGTTCGTTACTCTTCTTGAGGTTTATAGTCAGACGAGAGGCTCCACCGTCGCATCATTCACATGACTTGGCAAACGTCTCAGATTCACTACGAAGAAATGAGCGATTGAGGCAAGCTCAGCGTGCCTCAATCGCTCATTTCTTCGTAAACTTTTTCAGGTCTTGTCATTCGCACGATCAGAACCAGACTGAATTAAACGAAAAATCTGAATTGTAGATTTTTCCGTGGGGTTTTCAATGGCAGGACTATTATTGCCACCAGCGATCGTTTATCAGCGACCATTATTTAGTGTGATGTCATCCCTGGTAATGTCACTGCGTCGTGGGGGCCAACGAGAGAGACATAAGGAGGCGAATCAAAATGTTGAGAGGCGACCTTGAGAATCTCATCAGATGTGATTGTGGCGATCGTGTCTTGAAAGAACTGATCAAACGTCAGTCCCAACCCTAAAACTTCGTACCAACCATAGAGTTGAGCCATCTGAGCATTGGTTTGCTTGCCGAGGGCGTACTGTCCCAGAAGCTTGTTTTTGGCAATCTGCAGTTCGCCTGCTGTCAGCGCCTGTGTACAAACCCGGTCTAACTCCGCCTGCAAGCCATTGATCGCAGTTTCAGCATTCACCGGGGCTGTTCCCATGTACACAATGAAATGTGACTGATCAACCCGAGTGGGATAAATGGCTGAAACATCGTAGGCAAGGCCACGCTTTTCACGGAGTTCCACAAACAGTCGGCTCGATAAGCCATTGCCAAGATGAGTGCTGAGGAGCTTGAGAGCCATGTAGTCAGGAGAATGCACCGATGCAGCTGGATAGCCCAGCATGACAATGGCTTGCATTGTGTCTTGGGCGTCGATCCTCGACTGGGGCTGTAAGGTTTCGTCTACGCTGTTTTGGCGAAATGGGCGATCGCCGTCTAGCGGAGCTGATGACCAATCTCCAAATGCTTCTTCGACTTGGGCGATCGCCTCGTCAGGGTGAATGCGTCCTGCAATACTAACGACCATTTGATCAGGACGAAACGTATCGCTGTAATACGTCCACAAATCGTCCCGTGTTATCTCCGCGACTGTTGCTTCGGTGCCCATGCCAGACTCCCCATACGCATGATTCCCATACAACGCCCCTCGCAATTGCTGATAGGCAACCGTAAATGGCTGTTCTCTCATGGATCGGATACCTTGGAGCGTCAGGCGACGTTCTAGCTCAACTTCATGCTCAGGAAAACTGGGCGATCGGACAATGGTTGATGCCAGGTTCAAGACAGATGAAAAATCTGACGCAACCGTTTTAAGGCCAACCAGACAATAATCAGCGGTTGAATCGGTTCCGAGGCTGGCTCCAATAGACTCCACCTTTTCTGCAATATCTTGGGATGACAGGTCATCCGTTCCTTTCGTCAACACTGCAGACATGAGATTGGCAACTCCTGTTTTCTCAGGGCGTTCAAAGCGGCTGCCACCATTGATTAAAATACGACTTGCCACAATGTCGGCAGCAGAATTTTCCACAGCAACAATAGTCAACCCATTCGGCAAAACAGTGTGATGGATATTTCGAGAGTGGGTCATGCGGGGTGTGTCAGAAGAAACCGACATAATATCTATTCAAAACTTTTACAGCAGCATTCCATTGTAATCGTGCCGCTAAAGCACCATACCGTAAAATTGAGGTTTTCTGTGCTCTGTGCCTAGGTTAGCCGTTGTTGCGTGATGCTTACTCCATGGTTCGTAGACGCCGCTTAATCGTTCGGCATTCTCAGTTTCCTATCGAAAGGCTCGATGTCTCAATTGCCCAAGGCGATGACTTAATCAAGCGGTTTGATGATCATGGCTGCATACCTCTGAGGAGACAGATAGTCTTGCACCAAAGCCTGTAACTCTTCGGCTCCAAAGGATTGAATATGAGCTGGGTAGGTTGTAGATATTTCTGCCTGTGCAATGGTGTTGTAATAGCCATACAGCCCGGCTAATTGGTTTGCTGTTTCTGTGGAAAATGCATAGTCATTGCAGAGTAAGCACTTGTATCGACTCAGCTCGGCTTCGCTCATCGGAGTGTCGGCTAGATCAGAAAGGCGATCGCCAATGATGGATTCCACCGCGTCAAGGTGTTCGTACTCTAGCCAGACACTCACCATAAATAGACTCGAATCTCGCTGCAGTGAAAAGTTGCTGCCAACGGCATGAACAAGCTGACGTTCTTCCCTTAACTCTCGTACCAAGCGAGCTGATCGGCCTCCTGCTAACGCAACCGATAACAAGTCAAGTCCATACGCTTCATGCAGCTTGTCGACTCCAGGCCCCTGCCACGCCATCAACAACCGTGCTTGCTCAACGCGAGATAGCCCCATTTCTTGGCGATGAATGCGAGTCATCGGCGTCTTCCCAACGGGTGGATGCATCGTCGGTTGAATGGATGGCAAAAAGCCTTGAAATGCTTTCCGAACGAGTGCTAGCGTAGCATCTAGGTCTACATCGCCAACGACAACAACGGTCATATTCTCTGGTTGGTAATGCATTTGATGAAACAGGCGCATCTCAGCGGGCGATCGCTCCATCAAGGTCGCTTCTGTCCCCAATACCGACCGACCATAGGGGTGGGCTCGGTAGAGACTCTCCATCAGGGCCTGAAATCCGACCCAATCTGGATCATCTTGAGCCTGACGCAGTTCCTCCAAGACAACATCTCGCTCTCGCACAAATTCCTCATCTGGAATCGATGCCCTCAACAACAATTCCGCAAGGCTTTGAAGCCCATCTTCTAAATAAGGGGATGCAACGTTGATGAAAAAATGGGCATAGTCGTGACTGGTCGCAGCATTCGCGACCCCCCCACAGGTCTCGATCACATGATCAAAATATCCAGGCGGAAACTGCTCCGTTCCCTTAAAGATCATATGCTCCAGGAAATGAGCCATTCCTGCCCATCGATCAGGCTCGGCGATCGCCCCAGCCCTGACCCACACATCGACAGTAACAACCGGGGACGTAGGTAAATACTGATGGATAACAGTGAGTCCATCATCAAAAATATGTTGGTTGGCGGGAAATGGTGCTAGAGAGAGCAGTGCTCGGTACCTTCCTAGAAAGTGCTGAACGCATCGATAAAAGCAGAATCTGCTAAGTCACCTGTTCTGCCATGAACGATGCCACTTAAAATTGTAATCCGCAACACATGAAATACCAAGAATCACCATTGCTGTTGAGACAAGATGGATTATTGACAGGCAACACGCTTTATGGAGTAGATCCTTGAGATGATCCTTCACTCAGCTTTAATAAAATCACATCACTAGTATTCAAAAACTTCATCAAGCGACCGTATCAATTAATAAAGTGGGCATACTACGGACAATAGGTTTCAGAATGAATGAAGACGAAGTAACCCCCAACGTTCGCATATGCAAGACATTAAAAATGAAATAGCCGCTTCTGCTGCTACTACTACAGATTCTTTAGCTCCATCCTTAGCCTCTGTAGCAGCAGCAGATCTTGAAAAGATGCGCCAGCAATATGAAAACCTGCCGTATCCAACAAATTCAATTGATGCGCATCCACGGAAGGAATATAACAACCTCGATAATTTCTTTATTCATAGCCTGGTCACTCCCTATTACTTACGACATCAGAAGGTCGTCAACACAACAGATAAAGTTATCTTAGATGCTGGATGTGGTAGCGGGTTCAAAGCTTTAATGCTGGCTGAGGCAAATCCTGGAGCAAAGATTGTCGGCGTTGATCTTTCGCCAGAATCGGTGAAGCTTGCGCGCCAGCGTCTCGCACATCACAAAATTGAGAACTTTGAGTTTCATGCCATGTTACTCGAAGACGTACAAGGGCTTGGAATGCAGTTTGATTACATAAATTGCGATGAGGTTCTCTACCTATTGCCTGATCCACTCAAAGGGCTCAATACCCTGATGTCTGTGCTCAAGCCAGACGGTATTATTCGTACCAATCTCCACAGTTCGTTGAACCGTCACAATATTTATCGCGCTCAAGCTCTGGCGAAGATGATGGGGATGATGGACGAAAATCCAACGGATATGGAAGTGGACATTCTCAGAGAAACCATGGCATCACTGCAAGATTTCGTTGACCTGAAGGTGAAAGCATGGAACAACTCGTTTGCCACAGAAGGCAGTGAACCCCAAATTTTGATGAATCACCTATTGCTGGGCGATCGCGGTTTTACAGTACCTGAGATGTTTGAGATGCTCCAGGTCACTGACGCAGAGTTCATTGGGATGACCAACTGGCGACATTGGGAATTGATGAATTTGTTCAAAGATGCAAACAGGATCCCAACTCTATGGGAGTTTGCACTTCCTGACTTATCTGCTGAAGAACAACTTCGTATTTTTGAGTTGCTTCATCCCGTCCATCGACTGCTAGATTTTTGGTGCGGCAAGCCTCAATCATCCCAACAGCCAAAGCTAGTAGGTGCTTGGTCAGAGGAGGAATGGTCACAATCAACAGTGTATTTGCATCCAGTGTTGCAAACCAATGATGTTAAGGAAGCCCTGGTTCATGCAATTCACCATCACCAACGCTTCGACTTTAGTCGCTATATTGGGTTGCCAACATTGACCTCCGTGAATATCGAGAGTCTGCAAGGAGCGGCATTGCTTCCCCTATGGAATGGTCCGCAATCGATTGACACTCTGGTGAAACGCTATCTTCAAATTTGCCCGGTTAACCCGGAAACACTGGAGCCGATCAACATTGCAAAATCCTTCCAGGAAATAAAAAAGTTGTTGAGCAAGCTAGAAACGTACTTCTATGTATTATTAGAGACTCATGAGTCTACGTAGGAAAAATATCCAAGACAATTTCTTATCTTTTGAGCAGTTTCTTCATGGCTGAGGATTCAACGGTTGCTCTACTCTCACAGTGCGGGTTGATCGAGGTTGAGGTAGAGCTATCAGGCTACAGCTGATTCACTTTCCAAACGTTATGTGCTCTCCAAGCGTACTGATAAAAACAGGCCCTTTTTGATACTGCCGATTACCCAGCCAGAAAAAAAATAATAGAAGGTGATCGGAAAATGAAATCAAGTGGGCAAGTTAATCTCAGGAGTTAGAAATCCAGTATCCCGCAATTCTAAGGAGAAACATTCATGAAGAGCGAACTCAAAGCAAAATTCATCCAACACTTGATCAAGAAGCGTGAAAACGAAGGTTTTACCCTCATTGAGCTTCTCGTTGTTATCATCATCATTGGTATTCTTTCTGCTATTGCGCTACCTTCTTTCTTAAACCAGGCAAACCGTGCTCGTGAGTCTGAGGCTAAGCAGTACATTGGTTCCATGAATCGTGCTCAGCAGGCATTCTATCTTGATGAGGTAGACTTCACTAGCGACATGAGTGACTTGGGACTTGGCTTGGCGACCACCACAACCAACTATAAATATGTATTTGATGGTGGGGGAGCTACGGATGATTCTTCTGTGACTAACCAGGGACAACCGACACGAGGCGGTGCAAACTCTCCAATTCGTGCATACATTGGTGGTGTTTCCGCCCACGTCCAGGGTGCTGCTGGTGAAGCGACGACCACGGGCGTTCTTTGTGAAGCAATTACGCCTCCTGTTGCAGGTGGACCCGATGGTGCACAAGCTACAGGTTTTACAAGCAGCGCTCCACCGACATGTCCTACTGCTTCCTATGAAAATATCAGCTAGTAATAAGACGTTGGAATGCGGCCTTAAACAATGCCGCATTCCAAAAACTAGATTCTGACAAACAAAAGAGTGGGCAAATAAAATTGCCCACTCTTTTGTTTGAGCGTGCTTCAAACGCCCATCATTGATATTCCTATAGTAAGAATGCCTAATCGGCTATTTTTGTAATCTGCCACATCAATGATTAACGCCTGCTATGGGGTATCAGTAAAGTGGGAATGATGACGTTAAGACTAAGCAATTGGGTAGATAGTGGATTCGATGGTTAATAGCAACGCAACACATCTTGAGTGGAATCAGGTTCAATCATTAGTTGATGCCGGAAAATATGCAGACGCTGCAAAAGCATATGAAGTTGCTATTGAGCACGATCCAGATGAAAGATCAAGCTACTGGTATCTTGGGCTGATTATGTTGCTGCAGGGTGAGGAGACAGAGGCCCAAACAACTTGGTTTATGCCACTTTCAGCCTGTGATTCAGATGAGACAATGCACCAGTGGAGCCAAGAATTACTTCTTGTTTTGGATGATGAAGCGGCTCGTCAGCAAATCAATACGAAACTCGAGTCAGTCTGGATCATTCGTCAACATATTCGAGACCTTGATCCAACAAACTTTAATAATCTTCTGTTACTTATTCAGACTGCCATCAAAATTGATCGCTTCCATCTTAGAGACTTAATCGAGTGGGAACTTCTCGACAAAGTGAAAGACAACACTCTGTCAGCCCCGCACCCAGCCATCTTGTCAGACACTCTCCTTGAGCTAATAAAAAGCTATGCCTTTGACCCATTTACCTATGATCTTGTGAAGGCATGTATTCCGTTTTTTGAACCAGATCCGAAACTTTTTGTAGAAGGTTTGATGAATGAATGTGGACGCATTGCGTTTTATGACGGTCGTGCTAGCTTGGCGGCGCACTTATTAGAACTCGGATATCGGCTTGCCCCACACAACCAAGAAGTGCTGAAGTATCTGTCTGTTTTCTATCAAAATTCTAGTCAATTTGATAAGGCAATTGATCTTGCACGTCAAGCTTATGATCAAGCAGATCAGCTCATTGATCAAATTATGGCAAGCCATGTTTTGTTACGAGGATTGATGAAAACCGGAGGCCGCTGGTCAGAAGTTGAAATACTGTTCACGAAACATCTTGCACTGCTTGGAGACTTGATTCAGAGCAACACGCTTGACCTGAATCTAGCTCAGGCAAACTGGATGTTTAACTCGGCTTACTCTATGCCGTATTTACGAGATGATTTACGTGCTAATCGATTATTGCAAAATCAGATTTCTCACCTTTGCCAGGTAAATGTTCGGAAGAATTTACCTCAACTTACAGAGCATTTCAGCAAAGGGTGTGCTTCCTGGCGAGAAGCGGCGAAACCCCATCGCCCTCTCAAGATTGGGTATATGTCAAGTTGCTTAAAGCAACATTCTGTGGGTTGGCTCGCTCGATGGCTTTATCAGCACCACGATCGAGAAAACGTTCGCATCCATAGCTATATGGTGGGATACAGACAACGGGGAGAGGATCGTCTCAATGCCTGGTACACCGATCATTCGGACGTGGTGCATAAACTAGAGGCAAATGGTGAAGCGATCGCGCAGACTATTTTTGATGATGATTTAGATATTCTCGTTGACCTTGATAGTCTTACATTAGATACAACATGCCAGGTCATGGCGCTGAAGCCCGCTCCAATACAGGTTACATGGCTAGGTTGGGACGCTTCAGGTATCCCGGCGGTTGATTACTACATGGTTGATCCGTATGTTGTACCTGATAATGCTGACGATTATTATTCCGAAATTCTATGGCGTTTACCGCGAACCTATATTGCGGTTGATGGGTTTGAGCAAGGTGTTCCGTCTATTCGACGATCTGATTTAGAGATTCCTGATGATGCTGTGGTTTATTTCAGTGGACAAAACGGCTATAAGCGTCATCCTCAGACCGTTCAGATGCAAATGAAAATTATCAAGGAAGTTCCAAACAGCTACTTCCTTGTGAAAACTCCTGGTGAAGATGAGACGATGAAGCAGCTTTTTTATCAGGCTGCAGAAATAGAGGGGGTTGATGGCGATCGCCTTCGGTTCTTACCTCGCTTTCCATCAGAACTGATTCACAGAGCAAATTTAGGTATAGCCGATGTTGTGTTGGATACTTATCCATACAATGGAGCGACAACAACTCTCGAAGTTTTGTGGGCAGGAATACCTCTCGTTACAAGAGTTGGCAGCCACTTTTCAAGCCGAAATAGCTACACCATGATGATAAATGCTGGCATCACAGAAGGCATTGCTTGGACCGATGATGAATATATAGAGTGGGGGATTCGGTTTGGTGTTGATGTTCA
>JBCCWF010000025.1:0-26384 GCA_039194035.1 Cyanobacteria bacterium P01_E01_bin.6
ATTGGGGATTTTGGTTTTAACTACGCCCTGTTACTTAAGTCGTTTGATGGCAATAATTAACCGTATTCCCCCAAATCCTGGGGCGCCCGCGGCGCGGGCGCCACAGGATTTGGGATTTTGGTTTTAATGACGTCCAGGTACTTACTTAGTATGGCTAGCATTTACATGGTCAAACATACGATAATAAATTCCTCTAGATCAAGTAATAATCGCAAGTCAGGATGAAATTGTAATAACCCTTTGATTTGAATACGTAGACTATTAAAACAATTTGTATTTTTCTTGCTGTGTGCACTCTCCAGGCAGTAGCTATTATTTTGGCGGCGGGTTTTTCAAGACGGATGGGACAGTGTAAAGCATCTCTTCCGTGGGCTGGTAAGGACACCCTTCTGACCTATCAGATGCTCCAATTTATTAACGCGGACGTTTTCCCAATCGTTATATTGGGACGTCATAATGAACATCTGCAATATGCAGATGTTCCAAAATCAGGCACGTTTGCTGTCAATTCAGATGCATCTAGAGGCAAGGTTAGCTCAATTCTTGTCGGCCTAAATCAGCTACCCAGCCAATGGGACGCGGTGTTTATTTCTGCTGTTGATCAACCGCGCTCTACCGTTGTTTACCGTAAGTTGCTAAACGCTTTTGCCCAATATCATGCTCCTATTACAATACCCAGCTATCAAGGACGCACAGGGCACCCGATATTATTCTCAAGGGCTCTGTTGCCGCAGCTCTATGCCATTCAGGAGGAAACATGTGGCTTACGCCAAGTGGTGAATGACTACAGTACGACAGCTCACTACATAGAGATAGAACACATGGAGGTGTTATCTGATCTCAATACACCAGCTCATTATCAACAGGCTTTACCCGGCGCATGAAACAGCATGAAACCCCAGAGAATCGTAAAGACTCTCTGGGGTTTCATGCTGACATCGAATACGTAGCTAGACATAAGTAAACGTAACCTTCCAAATCCTGTGCTGCCTGCTGCGTGGGCGGCACAGGATTTGGGGTTTTGGTTTTAATGTCGTCCAGGTACTTATCAAGTTGCGGTGATGTCAACTTACGATTCAGCTTATGCTTCTGCAGGCTCTGGAACTTCTTCTGGGGAGGTTTCTGGACACGTTGTAAGATAACGAATCACTTCATCGTTTAACCGCATGGCTCGTTGCATGATGGCGATCGCCGTTCCCGGTGCCTGATAATTCATTTGAACGTAGACACCTTCTCGATAGTTTTTGATGTCATACGCGAGACGTCTTTTTCCACGGTGTTGAGTTTCTAAATCGACCACGCCCTGTTCTCGAAGCAGCGTCTGATATTTCTCGATAGCTTTTTCGGTCAATTCTTCACCCAGATCAGGACGAAGAATGTACATCGTTTCGTACGAATTCATGAGATTTTCCTAATTGTTTCCTTATGGACATTGGCTTCTTGCGCGAGAAATTATTATTGTGCTCAACTCACATCTGCAGATGTCTCATCGCAGGCTGTCAACACATGCTCTAGGCAAAAAAGAAGCAAGGATCTAACATCATACGACAGCATCGCTACTCTTGACGATAGGAATTTGGATAATTTCGCAAATAGCTCTCGATGGATTAGAGGTGCAACGTAGGATTCCATGGCATTCTAAATTCTGGATCAGCATGCCAGACATGATTAGAAATTCAACCCTTGGCCTATCAATCACCAAAACTGTAGGGATAGGTGTTGATCACACTTTAAATTGAATGTCACACTTTAAGCGTATTTAGACACGGTAACGTCCTACTCAGGCAGCGTTCTCGACATATTTTAAGAAAAGGTACTATGGCACAACGGTATGTCCGCATTCAAACAAAAACAGGGCAATTGCATTACGGGTTATTGTTACTCGATCGATATGTCCAGATTCTTGATGCTCCACCTTGGCTGAAGGGACAACCCCTTGAGCAAAAGTTGGAACCGGAATCGTATCAACTCCTTGCACCCTGTGCGCCATCAAAAGTAGTAGCGGTGGGTAAGAACTATCGCCAACATGCTGTAGAGATGGGGTCTCCCATACCGGATGAGCCACTTATTTTCATCAAACCTTCAACTGCTGTCACGGCTACAGAAACCCCAATATACTATCCGCCTCAGTCTCAGCACGTTGACTATGAGGGAGAACTCGCCTTAGTCATTGGCGATCGCTGTAACAACTGCTCACCCGAAGAAGCCCTGACAAAAATTTGGGGCTACACCATTGCAAACGATGTCACAGCAAGAGATTTACAACGGAAAGATGGTCAATGGACTCGCGCGAAGGGATTCAATACATTTTGCCCTCTTGGGCCATGGATTGTGCGTGAGTTGAGTGCTGAGGCCCAGGTAGAAACGTTTGTTAATGATGAAAAGACACCTCGTCAGTCAGCATCTATCAACGATATGGTGTTTGCTCCAGATGCCATCGTGTCTTACATCAGTCAGATCATGACACTATTACCAGGCGATGTCATTTTGACGGGAACCCCAGAAGGAGTCGGTGCGCTAGCCATCGGCGATCGCGTCCGCATCAAAATCGAAGGCATCGGCTCCCTTGAGAACACAGTTAAAACGAATCAAGCCCTTTATAGCAAAATATGACTAGCAAGATATCATGCTAAATCTGAGAAACATGCCTGTAGATTTGGCTTACAGATGAGATGGTTGACTGGTTATTGTGAACGGCATCATTATCCCGATGCGACGCCCGATATTGTGATACACGCTAGCCCGCAAATCCTCTAATAGCGAACATGGGTATAGGCATAGTCAGATAACTTCGGGATCTCTGCATATTTACCCCGGATAGATTGAAAAACTGAGTAGATCGAGGCTGCAAATGCCCCTAGGAAAAGAACATTGAATATTGTGTCCTCAATGATCGTACCCCCGAGCAGCGGCAGGATCGTCGCAATCAATGCCCACAAAATGCTGAAGATGCTCAAAATAATGCTAATTAGCAGTGCTTGCATCGTATTGAAGCGGATGAAGTGACGAATACGCTCGTTGCGAACAACCAGAAAAAACAGCGCCAAGAAAATGACCAAATCCCCTAACCCAAATGGAAATAACCTGGCAACCTGCCCATAAACGACAAACAGTGGAAGCAGCGGAATCAATAAAACATTCAGGAATGGAAGTTCTCGAAGCAATGGCTGACTAAACTCCATCGCTCTAATCAACGGCACGATATAGACGAGGGCAGCAAAAATGCGATCAAGGGTAGTAGTATTGCCGCGCCAGACCATTGCATTAACCTTCCAGAAATTGTTCTTCGCTATTATACGCTTACCAATTTCCCTCGCAACGCAGCACAAATCCTAACGAGGCGCTGCATATAGTCTTGCTACGTCATTCAATGTTTGCGACTCTAAAGCCCATCTGACATTCATAGTGCACGGGCTGATTATCTATTTCTTTTTGCACAGTTCGTCCACAGCGAAGCTTTCCTGCACTCCATCGGGGTAATCCATGTTGATCCGCCATGAGACAACCCTGACAAACATGATCAGGAGTCATCACTTGATCATTCATCAATATGACCAACATAATCACTTATCCTCCTGAAATCGATGTGTATCTAATTCTAGGCGAATAAAAGAATTCATTTGTTGATTTAGAACACTAGGCGACGCTCATCTCCAGAATTGTCTCTCAGTGGTACTTCATGACGATTCGCCATATGTACGCAGAAAATGCCCACAATTTCCACGCCTTAGGTCAATACCATCAAGGATTCGAGAAATTTTCTGAACTGTTAAGACCATCGTTGTAAGCAATAAACTCACGACCTAAGAGACATGAATGTTACAAATATTTGCGGAATCTCTCGTGAGATGCTTATTCAGCAACAGCCACGTAACAATTTAAGAACGCTAGTCCACGAACCAGAGCAATCGGTTCTCTTTCAGTCATTTCCTGGTCTTCTCAATTGAATGAGCAAGGCATCGATGCCAAATCTCAAAGCCATTAGATGAAAGGTGCATGGCTTAAAAATAAGTAGCTAGCCAGCATGAAACGTGTCCTCTCAAAAATCCTGTGCCGCTTACTCAGCGAGAGGTCCAGGACTTGGGATGTTGGTTTTCGTTACGTCCAGGTACTTATCTCTAATCATGTCCATGGTTAAAGACCCGATAAGCCAAATTTGTGTTGAGTTCGGGGTGTCTCCTCGAAAATTATAGGGGATAATGGCCGTCTCAGAGATTCTTTATGACAACGATTTAGAGACCTCTGTTTGGCACACCTTATCGTGTAAGTAGCTAGCCATAATGAAACGTAACCTTCAAAATCCTTTGCCGCCTGCGCAGCGGGCAGCATAGGATTTGGGGTTTTGATTTTAATTACGTCCAGGTACTTAACAAGCCTTAAATTCAGTTGTACCTTTGTTGTCTTTTGCTTTTACGGAGTAAGTCGTGACTCAACCTAACCTAGATTTCTTGACGCAATCAGATAGCGCAGTTGCAGGAATGATGCAGCGCGAACTTCAGCGTCAACGTACCCATTTAGAACTGATTGCCAGCGAAAATTTCACATCACCCGCGGTGATGGCTGCTCAGGGGTCTGTGCTCACGAATAAATATGCAGAGGGGCTTCCGGGGAAACGTTATTACGGAGGTTGTGAGTTTGTTGATGAGGTAGAGCAGCTAGCCATTGACCGAGCCAAAGCGCTGTTTAAGGCGGCCCATGCAAACGTCCAGCCCCACTCAGGAGCACAGGCAAACTTTGCTGTATTCCTATCGCTTTTGCAGCCAGGTGACACCATCATGGGCATGGATTTGTCCCATGGAGGGCATTTAACTCACGGAAGTCCTGTGAATGTGTCGGGTAAATGGTTTAACGCTTGTCACTATGGAGTCAGTCCTGAAACAGAACAAATCGATTTTGACCAGCTTCGGGATGCCGTCTTAGAGCATCGCCCTCGTCTCATTATTTGTGGGTACTCGGCCTATCCTCGAATTATTGACTTTGAGAAGTTTCGGGCGATCGCCGACGAGGTTGATGCGTATCTTCTCGCCGATATTGCTCACATTGCAGGGTTAGTCGCAACCGGACACCACCCCAACCCTGTACCCTACTGTGACGTGGTCACAACCACCACGCACAAAACCCTCCGAGGCCCTCGGGGTGGTCTCATCTTGACACGGGATGCAGAGTTGGGCAAAAAACTAGACAAAGCAGTATTCCCTGGCAGTCAAGGAGGCCCTCTTGAACACGTGATTGCAGGCAAGGCAGTGGCGTTTGGTGAAGCCCTGAAACCTGAATTTCATGATTATTCTGGAGCAGTCATTGCCAATGCTAAGGCCCTGTCGCAGCAGCTTCAATCGAGAGGATTTAAGATTGTTTCAAATGGGACGGATAATCATCTTGTATTAGTTGACTTGCGCTCCATTTCAATGACCGGCAAGGAAGCTGATCGATTAGTGAGCACCGTCAATATTACGGCGAACAAGAATACAGTTCCATTTGATCCAGAATCCCCGTTTGTGACAAGCGGACTGCGTTTGGGAACACCCGCAATGACAACACGAGGCATGGGGAGCACCGAATTTTCAGAAATTGCTGATATTATCGCAGACTGTTTACTAAATTCCGCAGACGACTCTGTCATAGCATCCTGTCGAAATCGGGTTGAGGCTCTATGTGAGCGCTTCCCACTGTATCCACATCTCGAAGTGGTTTCTCCAGTTCTGGCGTAATTAAGGCACCTTAATCCAGAGGTGATGCGAAAGACGGCTGCGCGTTGGGTTGGTGTTAATGATTCCGACCCAATAGCGCGTCAACTGGAATTCTGAATTCTTTGTTGGCATCTAAACCTACAGTTGTATCCTGTTTGTAATGAACTAGACCGAACGTATGGTTGGGGCTATTCTTAGGTTCAGTTCGAGTCTATGCCGTACGATTCAGGAATGTCTCGAGAGGCAGACACATCGGCGAGGTGTCAAGATCCATACCTCTTTGACCTCAGAAGATCTGCCGAATGGAACTCATCGGCGTCGTTCAGACTTTTGGCTAGTGTTGCCAAGAGATATTCCATGTGCTCCATATCCCCACCCATTTCGAGATGTCTTCTCAGCTCTATCATTTATTCGCCTTTATTGTGTCTGCTGCCGTTGTTCTGGTAAGCACGCCCATTGTCAAAACGTTGGGTATCACCAGTGGCAAGGTCGATATTCCAGATGCAAGAAAAGTGCATCAAAAACCGATGGTGAGGTTAGGGGGAGTCTCTATTTTCTTAGGATCCCTAACGGCACTGTTGCTCGTATGGGCATTAGGCGGATTTGGAATTCTTCCTCCGCATAAGGAATATGAAATATGGGGAGTGACGATTGGCGGGCTTGCTTTTTTCCTCATCGGTCTGACCGATGATTTATTTGGTCTGTCGCCCATTGTGCGTCTGCTTTTACAAAGCTTTGTTGCTTCTTGTGCGTGGTGGGTTGGCGTGCAGATCGCGTTTGTCAATGTACCGTTTGTCGGCATCACGGAGTTACCTGAACCCATCAGTCTGTTATTCACAGTGATATGGCTGGTGGGAATGACCAACGCAATTAATTGGATTGATGGACTCGATGGACTGGCAGCTGGAGTGTCGGGTATTGCTGCCGTCGTCATGCTGATTGTGAGCTTGTTTATGAACCAACCCGCGGCTGGGCTCATTGTGGCTGCATTAGCCGGAGGATCATTGGGGTTTCTCCGCTACAATTTCAATCCAGCGCAGATTTTCATGGGAGACGGAGGAGCCTACTATATGGGGTTTACCCTTGCAGGAGTAGGCGTGATTGGGTTGCTTAAAAGCGTTACAACAGTCGCTGTTTTGCTTCCATTTTTAATTCTGGCCGTGCCAATTGTTGATATGTCAGCGGTGATCATTTCCCGGATGCGCCGTGGGAAGTCTCCGTTTATTGCCGACAATCGGCATCTTCACCATCGTCTTCTACAGGCTGGGTTGTCTCATCGATCAACGGTTTTATTCATTTATTCCCTAACGCTGTGGGTTGGTAGCCTTGCATTGGCGATCGCCAACATCCCTAGCGGACTTGCCTATGCAGTCGCGGCAACAGCCCTCTTGGGCTATACCATTTGGAAGGTGAGAAACCACGCCCAAGCCTAAGCCTCATCACCACTTAATCATGATCTATGCAGATGTGCATCGCCAATCGACAACAGACTTGAAACCTTAATTCCTCCTTTTTTTCCTTGGAAAAATATACGTCAGACAGGTAAGCTTTCATGACTTGGCAAACTTCTCAAAATGGAAACGAAGAATGGACACGAAGAAATGAGGGTTTGGAGCGCGCGTTGCGCCCCAAGCCCTGGTTCCTCTATAACCGTTGCCAAGTCGTGTAAGCTTTCCCAGAAGCAACGTCTTGTTTAATAAACAAACACTTAGGTGAACCATTGATGAATGCAAGTGCTGAAATCATCTGTGTGGGAACAGAGTTATTGCTGGGCGATATTTTGAACAGCAATGCACAATTTTTGGGTCAACAGCTTGCGGTTCTTGGAATTCCTCACTACTACCAAACAGTGGTTGGTGACAACATACTGCGGGTTCAAAAAACGATTGCCATTGCATGTGAGCGATCGCAAGTGCTGATTTTCACCGGTGGCTTAGGGCCAACTCCCGACGATCTGACCCATGAGGCGATCGCCGAGTTCTTTGATAGTCCCTTTGTTGAACGCCCTGAAATTATCGAGTCGATTCGACAACGGTATGCCCATCGGCAGCACCCCCCGATTTCACCTAGTACTTACACGCAAGCACTTATTCCCCAGGGAGCTGACATTCTTCCCAATCCACAAGGGAGTGCCCCCGGCATTATTTGGCAAGCTCGTCCTGGACTCACGATTATGACATTTCCCGGAGTTCCCGAGGAAATGCAAGTCATGTGGGAAGAAACAGCTGTACCTTATCTCCGACATCAACGGTTGTCCCAGTCTACGATTTACAGTCGCACGCTTCGCTATTGGGGAATTCCGGAGTCGACGCTGGCAGACCAAGTCAAGCCCTTTTTTGACCTCGACAATCCTACGGTGGCTCCCTATGCAAGTAATGGGGAGGTTCGTTTGAGGCTTTCAGCCAAGGCTCAGTCTCAAGCCGAGGCGATACAAATTATTGCGCCGATTGAAAAGGAAATCACAGATCTCACCCATGACGATTATTTTGGTTCTGATGACGATACGTTGGCCAGTATTGTTGCCGGGCTTTTGGATCAATCCAATCACACGATAGCTGTGGCAGAGTCCTGTACCGGTGGAGGGCTCGGACATTTACTGACGACTCAAGCTGGTAGTTCGAGCTACTTTAAAGGAGGCGTCATTGCCTACAGCAACTCGGTCAAAGCTCAGCTATTGGATGTTAGCACCCGTGATCTTGACCAGTATGGTGCTGTTAGCGATGTTGCCGCCAAGCAAATGGCCATTGGTGTGAGGGCCGTTCTTGGAAGTACGTGGGGACTGAGCATCACGGGGATCGCTGGGCCAGATGGAGGAAGTGACCAAAAGCCTGTCGGTCTAGTTTATTTTGGAATCGCTGGCCCTGACCATGTGGAATGTCATCAGCGGACCTTTGCATCATTCCGTGGTAGAGACTGGATTCGATGGCTCAGTTCCTGCACCGCGCTCGATTTATTGCGACGGATCTACATGAAAAACCGTAAATAACTTTTTCTTAATCTTGATCATTTAGGTGAATCCGCTATGATTAGTAAGAGAAGCGGTTACATCGCTGTCTTTTATGTAACTAACTGTTGCAAAGTCGTCTAAGGTACAGTAGAGGGAGTATATCCGTCAATGGACTTTATCGAAGAAATTCTGGAACGGGTCAAAGAGATTTTTCGTAAAATCTTGGACACTCTGCTTGAGCCAGACACACAAGTTGAGCCTGAGCTAATTCCTATTCCAGTTGACGATAGGCGTCGCCGATAGTTTCCTAAAGCATTGGACGTAGTCGTTGTTTAGGAAGCAGAATTGATTTCAATCCTTCTCTTGAATGGGCCTAACTTAAATCTACTGGGTCTTCGTGAGCCAGAGGTTTATGGCAAAGGAACCCTGGAGAGCATTGAAAAGATGATGGTGGATGAGGCCAGCGCATTGAGTGCTGCCCTGAGTTTTAAGCAGTCTAATCACGAAGGGATTTTGATTGATGCGATTCACGAGGCTCGTGAATCGCATCATGGTATTTTGATAAATCCTGGAGCGTTTACCCACACGAGTGTTGCCATTCGGGATGCGATCGCCGCTGTCGCTGTGCCAACCGTTGAAATTCACCTCAGCAATATTTATCAACGAGAATCATTTCGGCATCACTCTTACATTGCACCTGTCGCTATTGGTCAAGTGAGTGGATTTGGGGCTGATAGCTATCGACTTGGGCTTCATGCCCTGGTTCGATATTTGCGAGAGATTAAGGGCCTGAATTCATAACGTCGCTGTGAGCTGTTCGTCATCATGCAGAAATTAGAAGATCTGAAGGCTCTCTTTGCTGGAATGAGTCGCGCACTGATTGCTTATTCTGGAGGTGTTGATAGTACTCTCGTCGCGAAGGTTGCTTACGATGTCTTGGGTGATCGCGCTGTAGCTGTGACAGCTGAATCCCCTTCCTTGTTGCCAGCAGACTTAGAAGAAGCGCGAATCCAGGCCGCAACGATCGGAATCTCTCATGAACTTGTCCAGACCTATGAAATGGACAACCCAAACTATACCTCTAACCCCATTAATCGCTGCTATTTTTGTAAGAGCGAACTGCATGACACCCTCAAGCCACTGGCTCAACACCGTGGTTACCCCTACGTGATTGATGGGGTCAATGCGGATGATTTGACGGATTATCGTCCTGGTATCCAGGCTGCAAAAGAGCGGGGTGCGCGATCGCCCTTGGCTGAACTGGGAATTACGAAATTAGAAGTGCGCGAAATTTCGAAGTATCTTGGGTTGTCCTGGTGGGATAAACCTGCACAACCCTGTTTAAGTTCTCGCTTTCCTTACGGAGAAGAAATCACCATCCAGAAGCTGCGTCGAGTGGGTCAAGCAGAACAATACTTGAAATCATTGGGGCTGAACCAACTTCGCGTGCGCTCTGAAGGAAATACAGCGCGAATTGAGCTTGCTCCGGAGGAGATTAAACCATTTGTGCAGGCAAGCGATTTGGAAACCGTGGTCAAAACACTGCAAGCCATCGGATTTATGTACGTTTCTCTTGACTTAGAAGGGTTTCGCAGCGGCAAGTTAAATCGAGTGTTGACGATAGAGTCAGAAAACTATTCGGCTGGCATCGCCTCACAGTCTGGAGCACTAGCAGGCACTGGTCGCAAGCTGTAAATATTTCATTGTTGAGGTAGCCGAGCCTCTGGCAGAATCAGCATGGCATCGCCAAAGGAGTAAAAGCGGTAGTGCTGGGCAATCGCCTCCTCATACAGTGCTAACAGTCTTGGGCGGCTAATCAGTGCACTCACGAGCATCAACAAGCTTGATTTAGGTAAATGGAAATTTGTAATCAGTCCATCAACGACCTTCCAGTCATAGCCAGGGTAAATGAACAAATCCGTTTTTCCTCGGTAGGGTTCGAGTGAGCCATGTTGTCCTGCAGATTCTAGTGCCCGCGTCACGGTCGTTCCGACAGCAATGATGCGACCGCCGTGTTCTTGAGTCGTGCGAATGCGTTCTACCGTTGGCTCAGGAATATCAATCCATTCTTGATGCATGGCGTGGGTTGTGATGTCTTCTACTTCTACTGGACGAAACGTCCCGATTCCCACATGCAGAGTGATAAAGCAGTGGGGAATGCCAATCTGCTCTAAGTGTGCCAATAGCTCAGGCGTAAAGTGAAGTCCGGCTGTGGGGGCGGCGATCGCCCCTGGCTCTTGACTAAAGACCGTTTGATAGCGATCGCTATCAACACCTGTTTCCGTAACGTAAGGAGGCAGAGGCACATGGCCCAATTGAGGTAACACATCCCATAAATCTTTTCCCCCAGGGACAGTGAACTCAATCACCCGTCCATGAATCGATGGGTCGGTTTCAACCATGGTCGCGACAATGGTGGACGCCATTGAGTCACCCGCTAAGTCTCCATCACCGCTGGGTAACGACAACTCAATGGTCGCGCCTGGCTTGAGGCGTCGTCCGGGTTTCACAAGAGCCAACCAACGATTTCGCTCAAGTTCTTCCACTAAAAGAATCTCAGCGGGACTGCCGCTGGGCTTTTGCCCAAACAAACGCGCCGGAATAACGCGAGTGTTGTTGAGCACCAACAGATCCCCTGGCTGTAAAAGCTGTGGTAGGTCGCGAAAAATATGATGCTGATGATGTGTCGGAGTTGTCACCACGAGTAGCCGCGAACTATCTCTTGGTGACACGGGACATTGCGCAATATAGTCCTGAGGAAGCTCATAGTCGTAAGCGCTCAGGAAACGGTCAGATGTCTCAAGCGTGAGTGGATGATCTGGTTGAGAAGACGTCATATAACCAACAATTGAGACTCACATAAAACCATTGAGTCCCTCAAAAATAAATCGATATGATTCTACTTAGGAATAGGAATGAAATAGAGTCGGAAAGTATTTTGTCGAGGGTGATTGCAGAGTTACCACCCCAAACAAACTCTCTCGGAGTTTGTTTTCATTCCTTACCCTGAAACGTGGCAGGTTAATTTGATGGTCACGATCACGTGACGATTCAGCATGGATTAGGCCGCTTGGAGTACTTGCGTCAACGGCATCCATTTAAAACCACGACTACCACCCATCTCAACAATCACGCGGATTCGGGGTTCTGTTTTCTGAAGACTCGCTAGATATTCCAACTCTTGTTTGGAAAGAATCGTCCCTTCTAACAGCCAAAGAACAAGACCTTTCGATGTTGATGAAACTTGTTCTAATCGATAGCCAGCCGCCGCAGGAAGATAGTATCGATAGCCGACAGCACCCTCTGTCCCAATATCTTTCTTGCCTAAATGAGGCGGTCGAATACCGTGAACATGAAACAAATAAGACGCTAAGTCTCCCAGTCCTCGACAGGTCAACGTCAGCACGTCGTAACCAGCATTTCGCAGTCGCCGCTGATATCGCCCTTCATATCCACCTTCAAGAGGGGCATAGACGCCAAGGGCACCTGTTTTTTCTAGCTCTTTGATGAACGCTTTGCCTGTGGTGATAAATGCCACGAGTCTCCTCTCCTAAACACGTATTGGCGATGGAGCCATACTAACCTTCACTCACGGTAATCGACCTAGGCTGCAAAATCAACTGTTGAGGACACTCGTCCATGATCTGACTCTGTAACATCGCTTTTTCACAGTCAATCGTGTCATGGTCAATGTGTCATGGTCAATGTGTCACGGTCAATGTGTCACGGTCAATCGCGTCCCAGGTGCGCTCTCATTGTTTGGCGCAGGCTGAGGGCATCGGGATAGTTTGGCCGGAGGGCGATCGCCTGTTCAACCGATTGAAGCGCTGCATCAAATTGCCGTAATGACCAGAGTGCAGCTCCACGGTTATTCCAAGCTTCAGGCAAGGCTGAACTGATTGCCAAGGCACGATCAAACGCAGCTACGGCGTCTTGAGGTTTCCCTAACTGCAATAATGCAGTTCCTTTGTTGCTCCACGCTTCAGCAAGGTCAGGGTTGATAGCGAGAGCTTGTTCATATAGAGCAAGGGCATCTTGATGTTTTGCCTGCAAATCAAACGCGTATCCTTTGCTGACGAATGCGTCGGCATTGTTTCCATCAAGGGCGATCGCCCGGTCACACGCCTGAATCGCTTCTTCGTAACGGCCAAGACGATTCAGGCTGTAACATCGCCCTTGATGAGCCTCACTAGAGTTTCCATCAAGGGCGATCGCCTCATCGTATACCGTTAGAGCTTGGTCGTATTGGCTAGCATCTCTAAAGCTCTGTGCTTTTTGGAGATGCTGCATGACGGACGACTGTTGAACAACTTCAGTAATGTTTCCAGCAACTTGACCATCTGCACCCGTCAGCCCATCGTCAGCTAAACCATTCTCTAGACTTGGGTTGGCTGATGAAGATAGAGTCTCGGCTAGCGGTGTCATGGTTCGCCAGACAAAGACACCAACACCAAGAGCTGCCGAAAGTCCCATCCCAGTGATGGCGATCGCTAAGGGCGATCGCCTGAATGGAGATATCTTTATCGTCTTGTCATTTAGGGAAGACTGGTGGCTCCTCAACGTTACGTGACGAGTAACCTGGTTCGATTGATTGTTTCTCTGTATCTGCTCCTGTCCTTGCTGAGGATAAGCCCCTAAAACGGGCAGGGTTTGCGCAATCGATTGATGCAGATATTGTCCAGAACTTGGAATATTTCCTCCATCAGATTCATCAGAGGAATGTTCTGGAGACTCCAACTCTGAATGATTGCCAGATTGAGTGGGAGGGATGTTTTGCCCTGAGTCTGAGTGTGTCACAGGCAGTTGAATAGAAACAGAAGCAACGTCAGCCTCTATTTTCGGTGATGCCGAATCCCGACTCGGAATCTGATGAAACGGAAGTGGGGTGGGAATGAATTGACTGAGAAACGGTGGTAGTGCCTGAAGAGCCTCTAATGCTTCTGTTGCAGTGGAATATCGTGCTCGGAAATCATATTTCACCATACGATCTAGGATCGCAATCAATTCGGGTGGCGCTTCCGATGCATAGTGGTGCCACCTTATCTCTCCACTATGTGGGTTCGTGGATAGCGTTCTCGGGTGTTGGCCTGTCAAGGCTTGAATCGCAATCATGCCAACTGCATACATATCACTGCTGAAATAGGGCGTTCCCGCCAATTGCTCACTCGGCATATAGCCTTGGGTTCCAATGGAAACCGTATGTGTCATATCGGTGTTGGATGCCGAAATTTGGGTGCTTGCCTGCTTCACGGCACCAAAATCAATCAACACAATGCGACCATCTTGATGTCGACGAATCATATTGGATGGCTTCAAATCACGGTGAATCACGCGATTTTCATGCACAAAGGCGAGTGTCCCTAAAATATCTCCCAATACGGCGATAATTTCTGATGGCTGCCATGTGGGCTGTGACTCTAATACATCAGCCCACGAGTCCCCTTCGATGAGCTCTTGGGCTAGATAGAATTCCTGTCTATCCGTGAAGTGAGCCAAGAGTCGAGGAATTTGAGGATGACTGCCTAGGCGATAGAGTGTTTTCGCTTCTGTATCGAACAGGCGCTGTGCAATTTGCAGCTCTCGATCACTGGTGACTTGAGGTTTGAGTTGCTTGATGACACATAACGGATGGCCCGGTAGGTGAAGATCTTGGGCTGTAAACGTTTGCCCAAACCCGCCCATCCCCAAGTTTTCAATAATTTGATAGCGCCCGCCAAGAGGATGCGCCTCTGGTGCCCATATTGATCGAAGACGATTGAGTACCATGGCGTTGTGTCTACCTCTCGGGATACTAAATCTGTTTACAAAAACCTGAATTCATTCGTGCGAAAACCTTGCCAAGCAGGAATTACACAGACATGAGTTCATGTCTTAAACTAAATCATGGTCAGTCCCACACCTTAAAGACCTCAATTATTACGGCACTATGCTTCCAGTGTCACAACGCTTCAGCCAATTTTTTCAGTGTCCCTTCCCTGAGAAAACGCTAAACGTCTTCTTGGTGACCTTTACGCGATATATGCGGTGTTTCAGGACTATCATCACAGGCTTCATCATCTAATAATGACGCCTGTGCCTCTTGTCGATAGAGCCATTGCTCGTCGCGATAAAACCGATAGAAGTAGTAGCCGTCTCGGAATGACTCATCATCCGAAATAGATTTGATGAGTCCCTGCTGCAGGAGCCCTTGCCCAACCAGCGTGGATTCCTCTCGCGTATATCCCTGGTGTTGCACTAGCCAAGCAACAGCGTCAGTACCCGTGAAGCATCGCGGATAGTGATTAAAGCGGTAATGATGATCGCCGATGGATACCCCCTCTTCCCCTGACATGACATCGGCAAGTTGCTCAAAGTCGACGTTGGCCAAAAATTCTAGCGACGGCAATGGATTGGCGGATGCAGGCTGATCGAATGTTTGATGGTCTGCGCTCCGACTATCGGGTACGCAATCGTCTGTTAATCGATCCTCTGTGCCATGGCCATTCCCGTGAGCTGCCGTCCCCGAAGACGTGATTGTTCCTGGAGCGGGTGACGTTGATGACGATGAAGGGGAGTGTCCCGCATCGAATTCCTCGGAAGGTTGATCCCCTAGCGTTATGCCATCAGCAGGGTGAAGGCGATGGCTGAGGACAGTCACTAGGTTGTCAAGTTGGGGCGATCGCACATGGAGATCGCGTTGGGGAAAAGGTACGGCAATGTTGTGGCGGCGAAAGCTTGCTTCTATTTCGTAATATAAGTCGCTTTTGATGCGAAATTGGTTACGCGGCTCCCCCGTCCACACCAACAAATCAAATTGAAGCGAACTCTCGCCAAATCCTTGGAACCAGACCTCGGGTTTGGGGCGGAGCAATACCTCAGGGTGACGACGCACGGCCTCCAGCAGCGCCACCTTCACCTTGGCAATGTTAGAGCCATAGGCAACGCCGACGGGCAGATGGAGGCGAGAAACAGGATCTCCGTGACTCCAATTAATTACCTCATTTTCTAGGAAACGAGAATTTGGCACAATGATCGTGACTTGATCCAGGGTCCGAATTTCCGTGCTTCGCGCTCCAATGCGTTCGACCGTACCGACGAGTTCGCCCACATTAATGAAATCCCCAGCCTGGACAGGTCGTTCTAGGGTAATGATGAAGCCACTGATGAAGTTGTTGGTGATGTTTTGAACACCGAAACCAAGACCAACCCCCAACACACTGGCGAGGATGGTCAAAGAACTCATGTCGATGCCCCAAATCTGCAACAGAATAATACCCCCAATCAAGACGAGGGCATATTGCACAAACACACCCAGAATGTCTTGGACGCGTTGTTCGATTCCGGTTTGATTCAGCACATAGAGACGGAAGACGCGGGCGACAAGGCTAACGACAATCCAGAGGGCGATCGCCGACAAACAAAAGAACAGCAGATCCAGTGCTGAATAATTACGATTGCCTAAGTCGAGGACACGCGCCGTCGAAAATTGATATCGCCATCCTCTCGTTTGTGGAAACAGATCGGTCACATAATAACCAACGGTAATCCACAGCCCGGCCTGACTCCCCAACAGCCCGAGCTGCCAAAACAACCGCAGTGATTGTTCCCAGTTCACAAGGGGGTGGGAGCGATTATCTGTCCAGCGCGTAAAGCGGCGGTTGCCAAATTTGCCCAGAAAATGCAGCAGCAGATGGATGGCGATCGCCCCACTGATGACAAAACTACTGTATCCAACGGCTTGTCTTAGATAGCTCGAACGGCGCTCAAGCTGACCTTTTCGGAGGGCGTTCTGCAGACTCGTTGCCCATAACCTTGCTTGCTCAAACGGCTTCCGTTGCAACAGCAACACATCGGCTTCAGTGATGGTCGTCAAAATCTCATCCGTGTGCCGACTCTGGAGATAAACCAAACGTTCCTTTTGAACAACAAAAATCTCGGCAAGATGAGGCGATCGCAGTTCCTGCCTTAACTTTTGGTTGATTTGGCCTGCCCGCTCAGGCGCGGATAATGCCCCAGTGTCTCGCACTTCAAACATCACCTCGCCATCGATCACCACAGACGCTTGACCGACTCCGTCAATGGCCGATGCCTGAGAATGGGCAGGCTGAGGCAGCACAACACAACATAGTGTGATTAAAGCAATACCAATGCAAACGAAATGTTTGACTTGCTTGAAATGTTTGAATTGATAACTCAGCCGTTTGCATAACAAGCTTACCGATACCCATGCATCCATTCCCTCAGCGATCCATTTTGCCCGGACGGATGTAGCCCAATGGCGCACGCGGAAAAATGACTCGGGTTGTGTGTTTGGCATTTTTCAACTATCCGCGCAGCGCATCTTATCTCAACAATGATTCCAGCTCAACTTGAGGTCGAGATTGCTGCAACAAGGTATGCGCGAGTTTCCATGTACCGACACCCATGAGCAATAAAACAACCATCCCGATTCCCCACATCAAGACTGTATTTTTGCCCGAACTAGACGGGGCAGATGCCATTTGGTTGTAATCAAGATTCAGCTCAGTGGAATTGGTTAGTCCGTCTCGGGCGATCGCAACGGTAATTTTGTAAGGGCCAATGCGGAGGGTGTCCTTACTCCCAAACGGCTGACCATCTTGCTGAATCAGCCGCCCATTTAGGAAAGTTCCATTCGCACTTTTGTCTGTAACGTAGCACTGCTTGTTCACCACCGTAATCAGCGCATGAAACCGAGAAACTTGCTTGTGTTGCAGCTCTAATTTTTCAACGGGGACGCCTCCCCATTGTTCAGGCATCTGCGGAGCTTCCCGTCCCACCGCAACGGGTACCTGAAGTACGGGCTCTTTCATGATGCCTGTGTCAGGCTCTTCCCATCTCAGTTGAATTAATGTCTTTTCTCCAGCCATAGTGTTCTCAACGTTAGCCAATTAGGGCGATCGCTCCAAACCCACCTGGATCTTACAAGAAAGACCCCAGTCATCTTCACTAAAACACGCTGCAATCTACAGAAGCGCTACCCTCACCATATCCTTACGCTGCCTGGTAAACATGGACAGGATAAACAAGCTCTTCTTTTCGTGCTCTCGTGGGAGCGACCCCTAACATACGTTCCTAAGTTCTAAATAATAGACGTAACAAAGTCGTTTACATCTATAACGGATACGCTATCAGTAGCGTTATATTAAGAAATGATTTGCATATAAAACGCTAACGGTAGAGGTTTCTCAAAATACTCTCAATCACGTTTCGTCTCTGGGTATCCGCTCAAGGATTCCATAGTCTATCCGAAAAAAACTCATTCTGCTTAGGAACAAGGTAACAACTGTGGCATCAATTACAGGAACCAATAGAAAAGACACATTAGTAGGCACAGCTCAATCAGACAGTATTAGCGGGCTACAAGGCGATGATTTTCTGTTTGGGTTTGCTGGTGATGATACGCTGCTTGGCGGATCAGGAGATGATCGGCTAGATGGGGGTGTTGGAGATGATGTCGCGATTGGGGATGGCGGTGACGACCGGCTGATTGGTGGTGGAGGAAGCGATCGCCTCACCGGTGGCAGTGGCGATGATCAGCTCAGGGGCGATCGAGGGCCAGATACCCTGTTTGGCGACAATGGCGATGATAACTTGGGTGGCGGCGACGGTGCAGATCGACTAGAGGGTGGCGATGGACGAGATCGGCTGGATGGAGGAGCAGGTCCAGATATTTTAGATGGAGGGACAGGTGGAGATAACCTTCGAGGTAATGCTGGAAGCGACAACATCCGCGGACGTGATGGAAGTGATGTAATAAGCGGCGGAGATGGTGCTGACATCGCTCTTGGCGATGATGGTAGCGACGTTATCAGAGGCGATGGCGGTAATGATCTCCTCAGAGGCGGCAATGGTCAGGATTTCCTCAGAGGTGGGCAAGGCAACGACGTTCTTGAGGGAGACAATGGCAACGATGATCTCGATGGTGGACAAGGAGATGATGAACTTTTCGGAGGGAACGATACAGATACCCTGAATGGCGGCAGTGGAAATGATTTGCTTGTAGGAAATTCTGGCAACGATACTCTGATAGGGGGAACGGGGGATGACACCCTGAATGGAAACAAGGGGAGGGATACCCTCAGCGGAGGTAATGGCTTCGACGTGCTCAACGGTGGAGATGGTGCAGATGAGTTGAATGGCGACAGCGGCAACGATACACTCCGAGGCGGTGGCGGAAGCGATCGGTTGAGGGGTGGTGCTGGCGCAGATATTCTCGATGGCGAAGGCGGCAGAGACACCTTGGAAGGGGATGCAGGCAACGACAGCTACATTCTCAATAGCCGTGGCGATACCTTAAGAGAACGTCAGAACAATGGTCGAGATACCGTAATTGCCTCAATTAACTACACCCTAGAGAGAAATTTTGAGAACTTGAGACTCTCTGGCAGCAGGCGACTCAATGGAAAGGGAAATGGTGCAAACAACACACTAACAGGCAATAACGCCAGGAACCGCCTAGAAGGCGGTCGAGGCAATGATACGTTAATTGGCATCGGTGGTGACGATCGGTTAGTCGGCGGCAGTGGACGGGATACCATTCAGGCTGGAAACGGCAATGATCGAATTACTGGAGGCAGCGGTCAAGACACTTTGTTCGGCGGCAATGGACGCGATCGCTTCGTCTTTGATAATGCCCAAGAAGGCCGAGACCGGATTAGAGATTTCAGGTTGTCTGATGATCTGATTGTGATATCACGGAGAGGATTCGGCACTAGCTTATCGAAAGGTAAATTGGCCGCGCGGCGATTTACCATCGGTAGCTCTGCCAGCGACAGAAATGACCGGTTCATCTATCGAGCGAATAGCGGGGGACTATTTTTTGATCCAGACGGAACAGGGAGCAGTGCCCAGGTTAGAATCGCCACGGTATCCCCAGGATTGGCCTTAACCAGTTCAAATATCACCATCATTTAACGGGATTAGCTTCTCCTCAGTAGATGGCCATAATTAAACGTATTCTCCCAAATCCTTTGTCGCCCGCTGCGCGGGCGGCAAAGGATTTGGGGTTTTGGTTTTAATGACGTCCAGGCACTTATCAACAGCCCAAGCTATCTCGCGTTGAACGCCCAGTTGTTGGGTTGATCCCAGCAGCCTTTTTGCAGAGCTTTTCTTGGGTTTTGATACTCAAAAACGCATCAGTAAAATCTGCGCCCTCAATGATGACACCATCCATGTTGGCGTTGAAGACAAACGCCCCTTCGAGGACAGCGTTGGTCAAGTTTGTTCGCACAAGCCGAGCGTTGTCTAGGGTTGCGTAACTCAAGGTTGCTCCTTCGAGATTAGCTTGTTCTAGGTTAGAGCCAAACAAACTCACGCCGGTCAAATCACTATGGCTCAGATTGCTATTCCGCAGGTTCGCATCAGTAAATTCTGAATCAGTCAGCACCTGATTGGAAAAATCTGCTTCAATCAGAGCCATTTTTGTATAGTTCTCAGCATGAGCAACTGGGCTACAAAGCATGAGGCACAGCATGATTGCTCCCATTGCTAGGCAGAATCGTTTGATCGATGAAACGGTGACGGTTGCTACTCTGCAGATGAATCGCATGTCTCTCTCCCTTTAGAATCCAGTGCCCTTGTCACCCGTATTATTTCAGAGAACGCCTTACATGTCTTTGAATCGCTGCTTTGCAGCTTCAAATGCTTCATTCATAACGGATTGAATACGCTTCGGGTCGGGCTTTTTCCCGCCCATCACATCCCCAAAGTAAACACAGGCTCCCTCTCCCAATGCCCACGTGTAGGCAGCTGCCCAGGAAGCCGCAATAACACTCCCAAATCCCGGAATGAACTTAATTAATTCTCGGCCAACCGCTTGGGCTACAAATCCTCCGGCGATCGCACTCGCGACACCACCCGCTTGAGAGGGCGAGAGGACTTGGCCATACAAATTCCCCAGCGCACCAATCATTGATACTTGTAGAGCTGTGAGCACAGGCATCGTTGCAAAGGGTAACGGAACCGCCGCTAAGGTTGCCGCCATGGTTGAAAAAGTAGCGATATAGCGACGTCCCACATCCCGATAGAGTGTCCCGAGCTGCTGTGATGCGTCGGCTTGCTCATCCAACAAACGGTAGATTGCTTTGCTTTCAGCTTCAGGCAGTTGATTGGCAATGGCATCTCGTAATGCCTCAAGTCCATAGAACACCGGATCAAACTCATCTTCTTCAAGGGTGAAATCAATGACGACGGCTTCATCATAAATCCCCTTAAATCCTCGTCTAATTTCGTCAGATGGTCGTTGGATTGCTTCTATCAGAGGAGGGTAGGGTGGATGGTTTTCGATCGTTGATGGATACACCTCGTGGAGACAGGTCACGGCCAATAAACAGGGAATATCAGGGTGCTGTTTTCGGAGCTGTTGGGTAATGTGTCGCAGGGTGTCGCTTGCAAAATCATTAATCTTGACGGTGAGAATAAACAGTCGGGCCCGATTGGTTTTGCCTTGCAGGTTATTCAGAAGTTCATCAATCAAGCGTTGCGTGTCTTGGTTAATATCTCCTAACCCGACCGTGTCTGTGAAAACCAGCAGCGGTAGGTCGTCGGACGGATAAGCATACTGCTGAGTGTGTTGAGTATGCGGACGAAATCCCTGGCCGACAATGTCTGCGGAGACGCCGGTAAGACCTCGAATGATTGAGCTTTTACCCGACTGTGGCTTGCCCAAGAGAATGACTTCGGTCGTGGGCAGTTTGGTTCGGACAACCTCCAGAATCTGTGCAACTTCTTCTTCATTGACGCGAAGCCGTTGAGTCAATGCTCGAATCGATATTCTTTCTTGAATGGTGTTGGTAGCTTTGTTCCAGAGATTAGAAAATCTGGTAGGGATGAACGAGGATCTCGTCGTTGAGTCGTGTAGTGCAGATTTTTGTGTAGCGTCTGATGAAGGCTCACCCGAGGATTGGGATGAGTCCATGACATGAGCAACCCTTCCAGGCGTTACATCTGGATGGGGGTGAGAAGACTGAGAGGCGAAATCCTTATCAAGAGGCTCAGGCATAGCAAGAGGTTATGCAATGGGTGAGGAGTCGATTTTAGGGGCGATCGCAAAAATCTGTATCTGAAAACATCATAGATCGACTTACGCTCCGCCATCTTTGAGCCATCTTGTCTGAGTTGACAACCATGACCACATCTTAAAAACGCCCTGTTTATATTCAAGAGTGTGTGAATGGAGTGAACGGGAGCGTTATGTGAATGAACAGAAGGAACTTCCTTGTTCACCACAGCGTCCCTTAAGGTACACGTATATTCACTTAGGATCGGTGAAATACGATGCATCGTACACTCCGTGTATGCTGCAAGCAGCACTTGCTTTTGCAAGTAAGCACATCATTCTCTGCAGACGATGCATCAATACCATAGGGTGACGTCTACCGCGACATCGCAAGGCTTTTTCGCCTTTTCATATCTCTGCTGGACTCGAACCTCTTATGGAAACGAAAGAACACCGCGAAGACATTGATCTGTCGAAATATTGGGCTGTCCTCAAGCGCCGCTGGTTTCCGGCTTCTGGCATTTTTGGCCTGAGTCTCCTGGCGGCAGCATTTCTGACGGCATGGACAGAGCCGATTTATCAGGCCAGTGCCAAGCTTTTGATTGAGACTGACCGAAGCTCAGCCTTAACGGGGCTGAGCAGCCAAGAAGATGCTGGAGACTTGGAATCACTCAGTTCAAAAAGTGAGCCGCTAACTACTCAGGCTGAAATTCTTAAGTCTCCTCCTGTTGCCCAGGCCACCATTGAGGTTCTAGATATTCGCACTGAGGAAGGGGAACTCGTGCGACCAGGCTTGATTACAGGAAGTTTAGTGGTGCGGCCTGTCGCAGGCGCAGATGTCTTGGAGATCACGTATCAATCACCTGATCCAGTCTTGGCGGCCGCCATCGTGAACCAGCTGATTGAGGAATATCAGAAAAAAACCATTGAAATGAACAAAGCCGAGGCGGCGGCGGCTCGAGAATTTATTCTGACTGAACTACCATCGACTGAGAAAATTGTTCGTGAAGCCGAGGCGGCATTACGACAGTTCAAAGAAGACAACAATGTATTGGTGTTGGAAGAAGAAGCAAGTGCAGCCGTTTCAACACTGACGAATCTGAGGCAGGATATCACCGCGACTCAAGCTGACCTCGAAGATATTACGGCTCAGTCTGCAAGCTTACGCAACCGCGTCGGGATGAGTTCTGACCAGGCTGTTGCGGTGAGTGCCCTCAGTCAGGCATCAGGCGTTCAGGATGCTCTGATGCAATTGCAAGAGGTTGAGAGCCAGTTGTCTGCTGAGCGTACTCGCTATCGAGCAGGGCATCCAGCGGTTGCCGAGTTAGAGCGACAGGAAGCGTCGTTGACGGCTTTGCTGAATGAACGAATCCAGCAAGTACTGGGAAATCAGCAGAGTGTATCACCGGGCAATTTGCAGCTGGGAGACTTGCAACAAGGCCTAATTTCTGATTTTGTGCGAATTGAAATTCAACGCATCGGATTGCGCCGCCGCTTAGATGAGCTTTTAGCTGCCCAAAATTCGATCCAAGGGCGATCGGGCAGGATACCAGAACTCGAACAGAGAGAAGGGCAATTGAAGCGGCAATTAGAGGCTGCACAAACGACCTATGAAACTCTTCTCACGCAATTGCAAGAAATCCAGGTGGCGGAAAATCAGAATATTAGAAACGCCCAAGTCATCTCTGAATCCGTCATTCCTGGCCGACCCATTTCGCCCAACAAAAACCTGAATATGGCGGCTGGGGGAGTTGCTGGGACTCTGTTTGCAGTGGCAGCAGCTTTCTTAATTGACTTGGGCGATCGCTCGATCAAAACCATCAAGGATGCCCGTCGAGCCTTAGGCTATCCACTTTTGGGTATTATTCCAGCCTTTGATCGAAAAACTGAACACCGCTTCGACAAATCAGAAGACGTCCTTGAAGAAGAACCTCGGACGCCCCAAGTGGTTGTCATCGACATGCCCCAATCTCCAATTAGCAGTGCTTTCCAGATGCTGCAAGCCAACTTAAATGTCTTAAGTAACGACGCCCCACTCCGTACGCTTGTGATTAGCAGTACGGTGTCGGGGGAAGGAAAGTCTGAAGTCGCTGCAAATTTAGCCGCGGCGGCGGCTCAAGCCGGTCAGCGCGTTCTCTTAATTGATGCTGATTTGCGCAATCCATCTCAGCACCACTTTTGGAATCTGGCCAATATGGTGGGGTTGAGCAATGCCCTAGTTGCACAAACACCACTTAAGCAGGCCATTACCCCCCTGCTTCCAAACCTGCACATTCTCACAGCAGGCGTTATTCCGCCCAATACGATTGCCCTTCTAAGTTCTCAACGGATGTATCAGCTCTTGGAGGCTGCAAAAGGGCGCTATGACCTTGTGATTTTAGATACGCCTGCTTTGGCTGGAGCTGCAGATGCTATCACCTTAGGAAAGGTTGCGGATGGATTGCTGATGGTAGTGCGCCCCGGAAAAATCGATCGAGTGCAGGCAAAATATGCCAAAGAGTTGTTGAAGCAATCAGGACAAACGGTTTTGGGCATGGTCGCCAATGGTGTGATCGTGAAGAACGAACCCGAAAGCTACTTCTACTTCCAGGGAACCCCACTCGAAACGCCGCCGCAGACAACGAGTAGTAGTATCACCGCATTTCCCAACTCAGCTTGACCCTCATCATTCCGTGATTCCGCCAACTCTTGACGTCTAACGCCTTCAGCAACGCTGCACGAACACCTCATTACCCTATTATCCAACTCCCCCCCGATTCATGATGCCGCACGTCATTTTCTCTTCGCCCCGCCCTCACAACCGCCTTGTGTCGGCGATCGCCCCCTGTCTGGTTTCGCTCTCTATTACAGCAGCAGTGGCATGGGCAACTCTTCCTTCTCCGGCATCCGCTATCTTGCCACCAGAGGAAACGGCAACGGCCAACACCCTTCAAAATCGCTACATTCTTGGCCCTGGTGATCAGATTGAAATCGAAGTCTTTGGCTACGAGGAATTTAGCGGGACAAAGGTCATTTTGCCCGATGGCACCATCACCATGTCACTCATTGGAGATGTGCAAGCCTCCGGACAAACCCTACAACAGTTGACAGCTGATTTGTACAATCAGCTCAATGTAGTATTGGTCGAACCTGCGGTCACGGTGACGTTACTGACTCTGCGCCCCGTTATTGTCACCATTGCGGGGGAAGTGCAACGACCTGGCCCAGTTCAGCTCCGTAGCCTGACAACTGCCGATTCAGAGAGCGGAACACCGAGAGCGGCCTTGGACGCGATGCCACTGCTCAGTTCTGCTTTGATGGAAGCAGGGGGCGTGACCAGCTATGCCGACATTCGACGAGTACAGGTGCGGCGATCGCTTCCCGATGGGAACGAGACAATAGCGACCATTAATCTATGGGATGCCATTTGGTCTGAAAATACGCCCGATGATCCAATTTTGCAGGCTGGAGATGCCATTTTTGTCCCTCGCATCACTGAAGGCGATCCTCTCGATCGTCGATTGTTGGCTCGCTCTAGTCTCTCTCCAGACACGATTCAAGTCCGAGTCGTCGGTGAAGTGACGGCTCCCGGAGAGATTCCAGTGTCGCCAGACAGTACGATATCGAGCGCTGTGGCCTCTGCTGGTGGCCCCACTGGAGATGCGAGTTTACGACGGGTTGAGCTTGTTCGGCTCAATGACGATGGCATTATTGAGCGCCAGCAAGTTGATTTGAGAAATCTCATCGATGATTTTCAGGTTCAACAAGGAGATGTGGTGTTTGTGCCAAAGCGACGGTCCTTTGCAGGAGTTGATATCTTCGCGCGCTTCTTATCTCCATTCAGCTCACTCGTTAATTTGATTAATCGATTCTAAATAGGTAGACACAATTACATATAAAACCCATAAGCCCTGCACTGCCCGCTGCGCAGGCAATGCAGGGCTGAGAAACTGTTTTCTAATGATGCCGAGGTACTGAGTGACGCGTTTTTAGCATTGTTAGTGTGGGCTGCTGTTGTGACGGGCTTAGAGCGGCACAACAGTATCCCGCATGATTATCCCACATGAGTCTTGGTCGATTGACGAGGTGCTCTAAACTTCAGGCCGAGATGGTAGGGTAAATGCACCGTAGTTTGGCGTATCCATCGAGTCTTTCCAGTTGTGTCCTATGCCAAGTCGTTCTGCATATGTTGATACGATCGTTCAGCATCTCAATCAGGTCGCTCCTGTCACTGCCCGTGCCATGTTTGGTGGATATGGCCTGTATGCTGAAGGCGTTATGTTCGCGTTGATTGCTTACGACACTCTGTATTTCAAAGTTGATGACGGAAACCGTCAGCAGTATCTAGATATGGGAAGTGAACCCTTTACCTATACCGGCAAAGGAAAGCCCATTCAGATGTCCTACTACCGCTTGCCTGAGAATGTTTCTGAAGATTTAGAACAGTTGGAAATATGGGTTGCGGCCTCTCGAGATGCAGCCCGTCGCTCCAAAGCAAAATCAAAGCCACGCAAGAAAAAAACATCTGGCACTCAATAAAGAAACACCATCACCAAAATATCTCTGAGCCTTTTAATTCTCACCCATAACTTGGCAACGTTTACAGAGGAACCAGGTTAGTCATTGTGCGCTCACTACCTAGACGTCATTAAAACCAAAACAAAAAATCCTGTGTCGACCGCTGCGCAGACAACACAGGATTTGGAATGATATAGCGCTCCGCGCTTAAGTTGAACCAATATTTTTTTGGAAAGCCGCGCGGAGCGCGGCTTTC